>SLOW01000063.1 GCA_007132315.1 Opitutales bacterium | reverse complement strand
TACGCGGACGGGCGCCGCGGCGCCCTCGATGTGGTGGCGGCGCTCGATGCCATCACCGGCATCGAGCGCATCCGGATAAGCAGTATCGAGCCGACCACCATTCCGGAAGAACTGTTCGCCTGGATGCGCGATCCGAATCACGCGTTGCTGCCGTACCTGCATATCCCGTTGCAGTCGGGGTGCGATCGGATTCTCCGGGCAATGCGCCGCAAGTATTCGGTTTCCGAATACCTGGAATTTATTCACCGGGCCGATTCCCTGGTCCCGGATCTCTGTATCGGAACGGACATCATGGTCGGGTTTCCGGGCGAGACGGAGGCGGAGTTCGAGGAAACCTGCCGCGTTTTCCGGGACAACCCGTTCGCCTACTGTCACGTGTTTTCATTCTCCGAGCGCGAGGGTACCCCAGCGGTCAACCTGACCGATCCTGTCCCGGTGAACGAGCGGTCCCGGCGCAGCGCGCGGCTCCGGCGCCTGTCGGGGTCCCGCCGCCACGCCTACCAGGAGCGTTACCTGGGCGACGTCCGCACGGTGTTGTTTGAAGACCCCAAGCCCGGGTTCTGGACCGGGTACACCGACAACTTCATCCGGGTGGTGGTGGAAGCTTCCGCGGTTTCGGCCGGCTGCGGCGACCTCACGAATCGGACCGCGCTGGTTCGCCTCGACAAGATCAGCGCCGATTTTGTCGAGGGGCGTATTGAACGGGTCGAAAGCGGACCCGTCGGTCAGGAACCCGGTTCGGATTCGTCCCGTTCCAACACGATTGGTTCGCCGTCGGCGCCGTCGGCGGGATCGATGCCGAGCAGGGCAGCCACGGTGGGGTGAAGCTGCCGGGAGTGAATCGGACCGAGATCGATTCCTCCCAGTGGTTCCGGGTGGCGGTGAACCAGGGCGATGGTCAGCATATCCGGGTTTTCCTCAGGATGATACCCGTGCATGCCGCGGGGGCCGTTCACGTCCTCCGGCGCGGCCCGAATGCCTTCCGGTCGCCCGCTGAAACTGTAGCCGGGATCGAGGACGACGACGAGGTCGCCGGCGCGGGTCGGGTGGTCATACTCCCATTCCGGGGGAAGCTCTTCGCGGCGGTAGGCCCGCAGGTAATCGAAATCGCGCAGGCGGTCCCGGGTGGCGGCGAGCAGGTTCTCCCGGTCGGCCGCGGAGAGTCGCCGGTCCAGATAGAGGTGTGCCACGTTGCCTCCCGCGATGAGGGTGACGTCGTCACGACCGTCCAGACCGGTCAGCGCATAGGGATTGATCAGGGTGTGCACGGCGCTCATGCCGTGGTCCGAAGTGATCAGGAAGTAAAGCCGGTCCTCGGGCTGCCGGCCCGTTTCCCAGTGCTCCACGATCGCCTGGTAATGTTCCCGCAGCAGCGCGTCGGTGTCCTCCATCGCGCGCACGACTTCGTTGGAGTCCGGCCCGTATCTGTGCCCCGCGCGGTCGGGTGCCCCGATATAACCCATGACGAGGCGCAGAGGATCTGGGTCGGCGTCGGCCCGCCAGATGGCTAGGAGGCGATCGAGCCGTTCCCGGTCCGAAAGCCCGCGCTGAAATTCGGGGTCGAAGTATTCGGCGGTGTGTTCGCCGGTCTGGCCGTGCGCCAGCACCCAGTCGAGCGAAGCGGCGCGAATACCCTGGCGGGCGGCGGTGATCCAGATCGGTTCGGCTTCCAGCAGGCGTGAATCACCCGGGTAATCGTGCCGGCGGCGGGTTTCGAGGTCGTAAAACCGGTTCATGGGAATGCCGTGTTCCCGTATCGACACCCCGGTGGCCTGTGAGACGTGGGTCGGGAAGGTCAGTGAAGGAAAGACCACTTCGTGTTCGAGACTGTAGGCGCCTTCCGCCATCAGGCGGTCGAGGAAGGGCGTTTCCGCGCGACTGAGGTAATACGGACGCACCCCGTCGATGCTGAGCCAGAAAACGGTCGTGACCGGTCCCGGTGCGGCGCTCGTGTCTCCGCGGCCGTAGTAGCCGGCCTCTCCCGGCGCGATGCGGTCTCCCTGGACGCCGGGGGGCTCCCGCTGCTGGATCAGGTGCAAGCCGAGCCCGCCCGCCAGGACGGCGGCCAGAATGGCGAGTACGATGAGGTCGTTCTTCTTCATGCTCTGATTCGAGAATCCATCACGAGTTTGCACCGGTGGATTCCGTCGATGCAATTGCAATAGTAAAACCGCCGGCAGTCCGTCGGGCTTCGCCGGCAGCCTCCCCAAAGAGGAAATTTCATCACAAAAAGCAGGGGAATTTTTGAAGAAATGCAAAGAATTCGGGTGAACAAGGGCGCGATTCAAACTGAAAGGAGCGTTTACAAACGCTGTTCCGAGTTTTCTCACCCTTGTCTCTCCCTCTTGTCATGATGTTTCCTCCGTTAGAACAGCCTGTCGGAACATCGCGGGGTGTCACACGCGGCCGGGAAGTCATTCGGACCACGGCGTTTTGTCGTGGAAATGGCGGAGCGTTGCATTAGGTTTTGTCCCATGGAAAAGAAACGCCCGGTCGCCCCGGTTGTCTGGCGGACTCTGCGCCTGGGTCTGCTGATCTACGCCGGGTTGGTCATTCTCTTGGGGGTGATGCAGCGTGGTTTCATTTATTATCCGGCGACGGACGAGTTTGCCGCTCTTGAGGCGCACGCGGAACGTCAAGGATTGGAGCCGTGGCGGCTGGAGACGGGAGAAGCCGTGGGTTGGCGGCCGCTCGCGAACGAGGCGGAGCCCCGGCTGGTGGTGTTTCACGGGAACGCGGGCCACGCGTTGTTGCGCACTTACTATTCGCGGCTGTTTTCGGATGTGGGCTCGGAGGGCGACGGGTGGGACGTGTATTTGTTCGAGTATCCCGGTTACGGCGCGCGTGAGGGGCGTCCCTCCGAAGAGGCGTTTTACCGGTCCGCGGGCGAAGCGGTGGACGAGCTGATCGCGGAGGATCCGGAGCGCCCGCTGTTCCTTCTCGGGGAGTCGCTGGGAAGCGGTGTGGCGTGCCGGATGGCGGCCGAGCGGCCGGAAGAGATCGACGGATTGCTGCTGGTGACCCCGTTCAGTTCGCTGGCAGAAGTGGGGGCGGCGCACTTTCCCTTTCTGCCGGTGCGGCTTCTGTTGCGCGACCGCTACGAGAACGCGCGGCACCTGGAAGCCTATGCCGGCCCGCTCGCGGTGTTGGTCGCCGGCCGCGACCGGGTGGTCCCGGCCCGTTTCGGTCGCGGCCTGTACGAGAACTATGCCGGACCCGGCCGGTTGTGGAAAAAGGAGGATGCCGATCACAACACGTTGCTGGATTTTGCCGGACCCGATGTCTGGGGCGAAATGGCTGAATTCCTGCTCTCCGATTTTCGGTAAAAGCCGGAGCAGGGGCGTTTTTCCGGGCTGGAAAGCCGTCCGGAGGAACCCGTTGTTGGACTCAAGCTCGTCCCAGCAACCAGTCGGCGGCGGCGTAGGCGGGGACGGCTCCGGAGCGGGAGGCGATGAATTCGCCGAACCGGCAGGCGTTGTTCAGGACGTCGCCGGCCGCGTGCCGGCCGGTCAGGTAATTGGCGGTGAACGCCGCCAGGAATCCGTCGCCGGCTCCCACCGTGTCGCGAACCTCCACCGGCCGGCCGGCCGCTGTGATCCAGTTTTCCTTCTCGAGGAAAGCGGCTCCCTTTTCCGCCCGCGTGACACAGACCCGGGAGACGCCGGTGGTGCGGGCCAGCTCGCGCGCCGCGTTCTCCAGGGAAAGGTCCTTCGAATCGGCCGGCAGCAGGCGGTAGAGCTCTTCTTCGTTTACCTTCAGCAGATCGGCCGGTTGGGCGAGCTCCGCCACCAGATCGAGATCGTCGAAGGGCGGACGCAGGTTGACGTCGTAGATCTTGAACGGGCCGCGGAGTTCGAGGAGGCGCCGAATGGCCTGCCGATTATGCCGGCCGCGCTGGGCGAGGGTGCCGTACACGATCGCGTCGGCTTCGGCGGCGGTCGCGAGCACGCGCTCGTCCACCGGAATACGGTCCCAGGCAACCGGTTCGGCGATGGTGTAGGTGGCGTTGCCGTCGGAGTCGATGCGCACGTTGACCGTTCCGGTTTGGAGATCGCGGTGAGCCGGGACCAGGTCGGTCGCCAGGCCGTCTTCCTTCAAGCGTTCGCGGGCCTCTTCTCCCAGAAAGTCCTCTCCCAGGGCGCTGACCGGCCGTGCTTCGACTCCCAGCCGGCGGAGGTGTCGGGCGACGTTGATTGGGGCGCCGCCGAAAAAGAGACCTTCGGGCAGGCAGTCCCAGAGAGCTTCGCCGTAGCAGATGACTGGTTTGGACATGATGGTTTGATGGTGTGTGGCGGGAGGGGGTCTCATTTCAAGATGGAGCGGAGGCCTCCACAAGCGAAAATCGATCTGGACAACAGGTGCGCGCCGGCGTTGGTTACATGGGCATCCCGGAAACGCCCCGCACCGGCTTCCGGGAGCACATGAATATGCTAATCGCGCCGCCAGTGCAACGCCCGGTCCGGGCCGGGAGGGAAGGGAACGGGACAACGTGATCGTTGGAATCACGGGAGGGCTGGCCTGCGGCAAGAGCACGGCGGGGAAAATGTTTGGCGCCGAGGGGTTTGGCGTGGTGGATGCCGACGCGGTTGTGCGCGATTTGCTGGATGGAGATTCGGAGGTTCGGGAGGCGGTGGCGTCGCGTTACGACGGCCGGGCCGGTGGCCGCGAGGGCGCCGTCGATCGAGCCGCGCTGGCGGAGATCGTCTTTTCCTCGCGCGAGGAATTGATGTGGCTGGAGACTCTCCTGCATCTCCGGGTGGTGCGGGCATGGCGCGAGCGGGTGGCCGGGGAGCCGGGGCGTCCCTGGGCGGTGCAGGTGCCGTTGCTTTTCGAGGTGAATTTGCAGGGTGAATTCGACGTCACGGTCTGCGTGGCGGCCGATCCCGCCGTGGCCCGGGAGCGACTGGACCAATGCGCCATGCCGTCCCGGCAGGTGGAAGCGCGAATGGCGCGTCAGTTTTCCGTGGAAAAGAAGATGGAACGGGCTGATTATGTGATAGAGAACAGTGGATCGTCGCGGTTCCTCCGCGACCAGATTGTGCCGTTGATCCGGGAGGAGATCTTGATGCGAGAACGGCAGCGAAACCATGACTGACGCATTTGCCCAAACACACCGCATTGAAGAACCGGATTAATTTATTCATTGCGCGGGATCGGGCATGGTGCTTCAATTGTAACCGCCATGGAAATTTCCGTTCCTGGCCCGCGAAGAGCCGCCGGTACAACGCGGTCGATCGGGTCGATGATTCGGTAATGTAGAATTCACCATCCTTTTTATTTGAGCGCCCGTGACTTCCGCCGACGATTTTATCCTTCAGCTCCTTGTCGAAAAAGAACTTGTGCCATCCGAACGCGTCGAGGAGACGCGCCGAGCCCTTCAAGAGGAAACGGAACACGACATGATCCAGCGCAGCGTCGTCGATCGCCTCATCGAGGATGGCGTGGTGGATGCGGGTGCGGTGACCGAGCTCCTGGCCGATGAGTTCGGGATGCCCATGGTCGATCCGGGGCGGCTCAAACCCACCAAGGACGCGCTTGGCGCCATATCCAAGGAACTGGTGCTCCGCTATCAGGTGTTCCCTCTGTCACTCGAAGGCAACACGCTCCAGGTGGCGATCACCGATCCGCTCGATGTGGACACGATCGACAATCTCAGCCACGTGCTGCAGCTGTCGGTCGAGCCGGTGGTGGCCGCGCGTAAGGACGTCGACGAGGCGATCCAGAAATTTTACGTCGAGGAGACCGTGGAAAGCCAGTTGTCCGAACTGGGGGAGGAAATCGGGGAAGAGAGGAGCGTCAAACTGGGCGCCGATTTGCCCGGCGTGGACGATGAAACCGTATCGGAAGATGACGCTCCGATTATCAGGCTCGTTTACATGATCATTACCGAGGCGATTCAACGTCGGGCTTCGGACATTCACATGGAGCCTCTGGAAAAACGATTCCGGGTACGGTACCGGATCGACGGGGTGCTGCACGAGGTGGAGAATCCTCCCAAACGCCTGCAACTGGCGATGATTTCGCGCCTGAAGATCATGGCGCAGATCAGTATCGCCGAGAAGCGGATTCCCCAAGACGGCCGCATTCAGGTTAAATTGACCGATCGCGAGCTCGACCTCCGGGTCTCCTCGCTGCCCACCGAGCACGGCGAGAGCATCGTCATGCGGATTCTCGACAAGGAGGGGTTGAAACTCGGATTGCCGGAATTGGGCTTCCTGAGCGACGACCAAGCGACCTTCGAGCGCATCATTTCCCTGCCGGACGGCATCTTCCTGGTCACCGGACCGACAGGTTCGGGTAAGACGACCACGCTGTATGCATGTCTCAACTACATCAATCGGCCGGACCGAAAGATCATCACGGTTGAGGATCCGGTGGAATACCAGCTCAGCGGAATCAACCAGGTCCAGGTGCGGACCGAGGTCAAAATGACTTTCGCCGCCGCTCTGCGCGCCATGCTCCGACAGGCGCCCAACGTCATCATGATCGGGGAGATCCGTGACGCCGAAACCGGTCATATCGCCATCAACGCCTCCCTGACCGGTCACATGGTGTTCAGCACCCTCCACACCAACGACGCGCCCAGCGCGGTGACTCGTTTGATCGATATCGGCGTCAAACCCTTCCTGGTGTCGGCGTCGCTGCGCGCGACCATGGCCCAGCGCCTGGTGCGCCGGATCTGTCCAAATTGCCGGGAATCTTACGAGCCGGAGGACCGGGAATTCCGGGCGCTCAATTTGACCGATGACGCAGTCAAGTCAGGCACTTTCATGCGCGGCAAGGGGTGTGAAAGGTGCAGCGGAACCGGTTTCCGCGGGCGTATGGGAATTTTCGAAATTTTTGTTCTGACGGAGGAAATCGAAAGCCTGATTTACGACAATACATCCACGCAAAGACTCCGGGCGAAGGCGCGGGAACTCGGCATGCGTTCCATGCGCGAGGATGGGGTTCGCAAGGTGACCAACGGTATGACCACTTTTGAGGAAGTCCTCAATGTGACTGTGGGCGACTCCTACTGAATGAGACGCGACTGAAGACCGGGAAAACTTCCGAAACTTTTCTACCATTATGAGTTACGATATGAACGACCTGCTGCACCTCACCGTCGAAGAAGGTGCGTCCGACCTCCACCTTCAAGTGGGCCAGCCGCCGACGCTGCGCGTGCATGGGGGCCTCACGCCGGTGGAGGGGGATGAACTGCGGCCGGAGGACACCGAAATGCTGATGGAGTCGATCACGCCTGAAGGCCACCAGCAGCAACTCAAGACGCAGGGCGGGGCCGACTTCGGCTTCGCGTTTCTGGACAAGGCGCGATTCCGCGTCAGCGTGCTCAAGGCGAAAGGGCATTACGGGCTGGTGCTGCGACAAATTCCCTACGAGATGTTCGGCATCCGGCAGATCGGCCTGCCCGACAGCATCCGCGATCTGCTCTACCTGCCGCGCGGTCTGATCCTGGTTACGGGCCCGACCGGCTCGGGCAAGACCACGACGCTGGCCTCGATGATCAACTACATCAACGAGAATCGCGACGCCCACATCATCACTGTCGAGGATCCGATCGAGTATTACCACAATCACAAGAAATCGATCATCACCCAGCGCGAGCTGGGCAACGACGTTCCCAGTTTCGAGGAGGCCATCCGGCGTGCTCTGCGACAGGATCCCGACGTGATCCTCGTCGGGGAAATGCGCGACCTGGTCACTATCGAGGCGGCCGTGACGGCGGCGGAAACGGGGCACCTTGTCTTCGGGACCCTGCACACCACCGGGGCGGCGCGTACGGTTGACCGTATTGTGGACGCGTTTCCGGCCAACGCCAAGGACATGATCCGAACCCAGTTGGCCTCCTCCATCGTGGCGGTCATTTCCCAAGTGCTTTGTAAGAAGGTCGGCGGCGGCCGTATCGCCGGGTTCGAGCTCATGATCACCACGAACTCGATTCGCGCGCTCATCCGCGACAACAAGACCTACCGGATCGCTTCGGACATTCAGACCGGTGCCAACATCGGGATGATCACGTTGGACGCCCACCTCCTGAGTCTTTACAACAAGGGGCACATCAGCGCGGAGGAAGCGCTGGACAAGGCCCAGGACACTCAGGAAATGAGAGAAAAGCTGGTTTCACTGGGCGCGGAAATCGACCGCCGCTGAGTTTCTTCCGTCTTCCGAATTCTCCTTCATGTACGAGTCTCACGATCAACAAATCTACGACATGCTCCGGGAGAGCGAGCTCCTTACCCGGAGCCAGCTCGACGAACTCCAGGGCGAGCACGAGCGAACCGCCAAACCGCTGGCCGATGTGATTCTCGATTCGGGATTCGTATCGAGGACGGCGTTTTTCGGTCTGGTTGCCGACCAGTTGGGGCTGGATTACGTCGAGGACCCGGCGGAGACCGTGCAGCCGGAGACCCTCAAGACCATGCAGCCCAGCATGGCTCGCATGTACGGCGTGATGCCGATCAGTGCGGACGCCACGTCTGTTCACGTGCTGGCTCTCGATCCCTTCAATTCCCAAATCGTGGACGATCTCACGTTCGCCCTGGGCAAGGACGTCGTCCTTTACGTGACGGATCCGGACAAAGTTCGCGAGATGATTCGCGCCAACTACGGCGAGGACGATGCCTCGGTCGAGGACGTCCTCCACGATCTGGAGGGTACGGATTTCGAGGTGGACGAGGATGCTTCCGCGTCCGATCTGGAGGAGGCGGCCAGCCAGACCCCGATCATACGCTTTGTCAACCTGGTGCTCAACCAGGCTATTCGGGACCAGGCTTCGGACATTCACTTTGAGCCGTTCGAGAACGAGTTCAAGATCCGTTACCGTATTGACGGCGCGCTCTACGAAATGGCCCCGCCGCCGCTC
>SLOW01000017.1 GCA_007132315.1 Opitutales bacterium | reverse complement strand
TGTGGGTTTGGTATGCCTGGCTGGAAGGCGGCGTTACTCAGTCATGTCTTTGTCGCGTGGATCCAGGCGTTAGACGGGTGAGGGGTGGGCGGCTCTGGCTTGGGTTGGCGGCGGCTCAAGGCCGCCGCTCCGGCTTGGGCTCGGTTGACTGCGACTGAAGGCCGCGGCTCCGGGTTTGGGCGGGATGGGGCTTTGTTATGCGTCGGCCTTGCCGGCGGTGTCCGCGCCGTCGCCGACGGTCAGGCGGCGGAGGAGCTCGACTTGGGTGCGAACGCCGAAGTGGCGGTAGATCTGGCTCATGTAGTCGCGGACGGTGTACTCGCTGAGTCCGAGATGGCCGGCGATCTGCTGGCGGCCGTGACCTTCCATCAGGAGCCCGAAGACGGTTCGCAGGCGGCGGGACAGTTTGGGGATTTTTTCGCTCTCCTCCCCGGGAAGGGCCGCCCGGTGGAGCCAGGTGACTTCGGACAGAACGATGTGCGCCAAGCGGGTTTGCCGCGGGGAAAAGGGAGGCCGGCCCCAGTTCCGGTGCATGCCGATGCAGCTCCAGATTCCGTCGCCGACCGGCTGGAACGCGTAGAAGCCCTGATCCATTCCGATTTCCTTGCGGTAATAGGCGGCCTTTCCGTTGCCGTAAACGGCCTCGTCGGGAATCAACTGCTGCCGCCTGCGCGTGAACCGTTCGCCCTTTTGCATCAAGGCAACCAAAGCGTTGACTTCGGGAAACGACTCCGGTCCTCCGTAACTACTTTCAAAATACAAGGTGAGGCGCCGCTCGTCGAGGCCCCCGTGCAAGACCTCGATTCCGGCGAATTCGCCGTCCTCCTGAATACGAACCAGGTTCCAAAACCAGACATCCGCATCCACAAGTTCGCAAAGCTCATCCATGAGGACCCGCTTTCGAACCGCCACTGGTTCCGGCAGGCCGGCCACCTTGCCCAGCAACCGGACGAGGGCACGCACATCCGTCTCGTCCAGTTTCCCGTCTCCCTCGTATTCCCTTTGGGTAGTCATACCAGAAAAGCCGCCAACTCCATCGAATTGGCGACATCCTAACCGGAAACGGCACAACAATCCAATCTCAAAAAGCCGTCCATAGAATAGATAGGCACGCCTTGGCGGCTAAGAGGAGCGGACGGCGTTGAGGAAGGCGTAGTGGCGTTCGTATTGGTCGACGACTTCGTGGATGATTTCCTCTTTCGAGAGGCCCATGATGTCGTAGTCCTGGCCGCCTTCTTTGAGATGAACTTCGGCGCGGTAATATTTTAACGTTTCCATGCGTTTCCGGCGGGTATCGTCGAGCACGAAGGCGGGGGGATCGTACTCGCGGGGGCGTACGGAGTAAAAGAAATCGAGTTCGTCGCCGTGCAGGACCTCGATCCAGATCCGTCCGTCGTCACCGGTCTGCACCCGCGCATCGAGATTCTGGTGACGCAATTCCGCGGCCACTTCCTGGAACGCGGGATACACGGTCTCACGGAGAAACGCTTCCACTTCCGACTGTTTTGGATGGTGGATCAGGGTGCGCAGGCGCTTCCGCCAGGAAACGTGCCCCGGGCCGCTCTTGGGCATCACCCAGGCTTCTTTGAGGCTGGTCCTTTTCAGCGACTCCACCCGCAACGCCCGGAACAGTCCCCAGCACATGAACAGCATGATGGCGGTAAACGGCAACGCGCTGGCGATAGTGGCGGTCTGGAGGGCCTGCAATCCGCCCGCGATGAGCAGGGCGGCGGCCACGATACCTTCGATGACGGCCCAGAAAATGCGCTGCCAAAGCGGTGAGGCATCCGTGCCCCCGGACGTGAGCATATCGACCACAAGAGACCCGGAGTCCGACGAGGTCACAAAAAACGTCACCACCAACAGTGTGGCCAACAGGGAAAAGAACCCGGAAAGCGGCAATTGGTCGAAAAAGGCGAACAGGGCGAGGGACGAATCCTCGGCCACCGCTTCGGCCAGACCGGTGATCCCCTGAACCATCACCATGTGCAGAGCTGTGTCGCCAAAGAAGGTCATCCACATGAACGTGAACCCGACCGGCACGAACAGCACACCACCGACGAACTCGCGGATGGTGCGGCCGCGCGAGACGCGCGCGATGAACATACCGACAAAAGGCGACCAGGCGATCCACCACCCCCAGTAGAACAGGGTCCAGCCGCCGATCCAGTCGGTGGGCTCGTAAGCGTAAAGGTTGAATGTGCTGTGGAACAGGTTGGCGAGGTAATTCCCGGTGTTCTGGACCAGCGTCTGCAACAGGAAGACCGTCGGGCCGGCCACCAGCACGAATATCAGGAGGGTAATGGCGAGGATGATGTTCAGTTCCGAAATCCTGCGAATTCCGGTATCGAGCCCCAACCCCACCGACAGCGTGGCGATGGCGGTGATGATCGCGATGAGAAAGACATGAACGGTGACCGTGCTTTCCAGCCCGAACAGGTATTCCAGGCCCGCCCCGATCTGGGTCACCCCGATCCCCAACGACGTCGCAACGCCGAAAATCGTTCCCAACACGGCGAACGTGTCCACCGCGTGCCCCACCGGGCCGTAAATCCGCTCCTCCATCAACGGGTAAAACGCGGAGCGAATGGTGAGGGGCAGATTGTGCCGGTACGCGAAATACGCCAGCGAGATCGCAACCACCCCGTAGATCGCCCAGGCGTGGACACCCCAATGAAAAAATGTGATCCGCATGGCGTTGCGCGCGGCCTCCACCGTTTCGGGGTCGCCCTCGGGCGGATCGACGTAGTGCATGACCGGCTCCGCGACGCCGAAAAACATCAGCCCGATTCCCATGCCGGCGGAGAACAGCATCGCGAACCAGGACAGGTAGCTGTAATCGGGCTCGCTGTGATCGGGGCCCAGCTTGATCAGTCCGAAACGCGACACCCCCAGGAAAATCACGAAGACCACAAAAAACGCGACCGAGATGATGTAGAACCACCCGGCCGAATCCGTGATCCAGGCATTAACCGCACTAAAGGCCGCCGTCGCGCCCTCGGTGTCGCCCACGGCGTACACGACGAGGATGAGGGAAATCAACGCCGAAGCGATGAAGACCGGCGGATTGATGCGAATCCAGGATTTTTCCGATGTATCGTCCATAGCTCTGTATCCGATGCCGACCGCCACCCGACAACCATGCCCCTCCCCGCAAACCGGATCAATGGAGAAAAACGACGCGCAATCGCGATTGCATTCGAACCTCGGACAAACCAACCTCCTGAATCCATGCAACTGTGTCGATTGGTCGCACTCTTCGGGCCGGCTTGCTTGCTCGCATGTATTCCGGGGCTCCGGGGCGAGGACGGGAACGCCACCGGCGAGCCGGGCGGCGGACCGCCACCCGGGCTCGTCGGCGGAACGCTTCGGTTCGCGTTCGACCACACCGCGGAAACCGGATTCCGCGATGATCGCGACGAACGTCAACGCGGGCATTTGTTCGAAGTGCGCACGGACTATCGCGTGCCCCTCCGGGAAAACCTTCTGGCGCGCGCCGGCCTGCAATACCAACGGTACGCCTTTTCCTCGACCGACCGGCCCCTGCCGGAAAACCTCCAGCGCGTCGGCGTTCCCGTCACCCTGACCTTCCTACGGGACCGCCGCCCGCTCTTCATTGTAACGGTCACCCCCTCGGTCGGGTTCGAGGACCGGGTCACCACGCGGTCCGCGAACGTGTCCCTGCTGGCATTCCGAAGTTTCACACTTACCGAAACCCTGTCCGCACAACTCGCGCTCTTCGGCTCGACCTCGGCGAAATACCCGGTACTTCCCGGCGCCGGTCTGGTCTGGAATTTCAGCGAAACCGGAACCCTGCGCCTGACCCCGCCGCGACCGGAAATCGTGTTCGATCCCCGCGACCGCTGGGAATTCGCTCTGGGCGCTTCTCTTCACGGGGGAACCTTCCGCGTCTCGGAAAAGGACGGCGTCCCGGAGAACAGTCGCCTGAACCTGACGGAATACCGGGCGGGCGCTCGCGTTTCGCATCGACTCACCGACACCCTCACCGCCGGACTGACCGCGGGCTGGATGATCAAACGCAAATTCGATCACGACCGGATCGGGGTGGTCCATCGCAGCCGTGGCGCGCCTTACGCCGGTCTCAGCGTCGATGCCTCCTTTTAGCATCTAACGGCGGCGCTTTTTTTCGGCCATTCCCCTCCCTTGAGGTTGCAACAATTTACCGGTTCAGCCTGAATACAACCTCCGAGCGCTTCGCAACCGGAGTTATTCGGAGAACAACGCATACATCGGCCATGACGTCCTCACAAATTCAGCACCGCTTGACCGAATATTTCCGTTCCGCCTACGGCACGGATTGCGACCTGCTCGCCCGGGCGCCGGGGCGTGTCGAATTCATCGGCAACCACACCGATTACAACGGCGGCCTGGTCATGGGAGCCGCCATCGACCGCTCGATCTTCGCGGCCGTCCGCAAACGGGACGACGCGGCCCTCCGTTTCGCCTCGGAGTTCTCGCCGGAAAGGCCCGAGCGGCGTCTCGACGACCTCTCGAAATTCGACGGCGAACAATCCTGGGCGAACTACCCGCTGGGTGTCTTCGCCACCCTCCTGAACGAGGGACTCCGGACCGAAAACGGATTCGATCTGGCACTGGCCTCCGACCTCCCGGCCGGGGCCGGACTCAGCAGCAGCGCCGCGCTCGAAACCGGTGTCGGTCTGGCCCTCGCCTCGCTGTACGGCCTCGAAATTTCCAAAGCGGACCTGGTGCGGATCGGCCGCGCCGTCGAAAACGACTTCCTCGGGGTCCCCACCGGACCGCTCGACCAGAGCTGTTCGGGCTTCGGCGAGAGAAATCAACTCGTATTCATCGACTGCCGGACGCTGAACGTGGAATTGGTTCCCTTCCCCGCCGAGTGTCGCATCCACATTTTCAACAGCGGAATCAGCCACGCCCTGGTCGATTCACTGTATTCAAAGCGGCACGACGAATGCCGGGAAGCCCTTCGATTGCTCCGACAAAACCAATCCGACCTCGAACACCTGGCCGACGCCCCGGAATCGGCCCTGGACGCGCTCCCGTCGGACACCCCGGCCGATGTGATCAAGCGGGCCCGCCACGTCATCCGGGAAAACCAACGCGTCCTGACCACCCGCACCGCCCTGACCGAAGGCGACATCGAACGCACCGGCCGGCTCCTGATCGAGTCGCACGAGAGCTCGCGCACCCTGTTTGAGAACAGCTGCCCGGAACTCGACACCCTGGTCGAGATCCTCGCCGAAACGCCTCACGTCCACGGCGCCCGGCTCAGTGGCGGCGGCTTCGGCGGGACAGTTATCGCCCTGACGAGTGAAGCGTTCGGCGCCGACGAAACCCGGCGCGTTCAGGACGCCTACGAAAAGGCTCACGGGCGCCGTCTGGAAACGCTCGCCTGCAACGTGGCCGACGGGGCCGAGCTGCTGCCGACCGATTGACCCAGACGCGATCGCATGGACAAACTAAACGAAATCATGGCTTGGAAACGCCGGGAGATCGCGGATCTCATCCGGCCGGTGGACGAGGAGGAATTTGTCTCCATCAGCCAGAAAAACTCCCATCAACCCTCGTTCGCCGCCGCGCTGAAGCGACCGGACGGCCGCCTGGCGGTGATTGCCGAGGTCAAGCGGCGTTCGCCCTCGGCCGGGGAAATCGCCGATATCCCCTCCGCGCTCGAACAGGCGGAACGCTATCTGCACGCCGGAGCCGACGCCCTGTCGGTTCTGACCGACCTGAAATACTTCGGCGGCAAACTGGAGGATCTCCACGCCGTCACCCATGCCTTTTCGGCCTCACCCGCCCCCCTGCCCTGTCTGCGCAAGGATTTCATGGTGCATCCGTACCAGGTTCTGGAAGCGGCGGTGGCCGGCGCGGCCGCCATCCTGATCATCGTGCGCGCCCTGGAGGATGATGAAATCCGACCCCTCAAGGAAGCCGCCGACGCCGCCGGTCTCGACGCGCTCTTCGAAGTCCACCGGGAGGATGAAGTCGAACGCGCGCTGCGCGCGGGAGCGCGGATCATCGGGGTCAACAATCGCGACCTCGCCCGTTTCCAAACCGATCTGGCCCGCACGGAAGCCGTCCTGCCCCGGGTGCCCGCGGACGTCATCAAAGTGAGTGAAAGCGGTATCTTCAGCGGAGCCGACGCCGCCCGGGCCCGGGCGGCCGGGGCCGACGCCGTCCTTGTGGGGGAAGCGCTCATGAAAGCGGAACGTCCGGCCGATCTCGTTCAGGCGTTTCGAGAGACGACCTGACCCGGCACGCTCGCGGCCGGGGTCCCATCGGGCACCGAACGACATGCCAACCACGCCGCTAACGCCGACGGAAACGCGCCGGCTCCTCGAAGAACTCGAACTCCGCCCCAGTCGCAAGCTGGGACAAAATTTCCTGATCGACGGAAACATCGTGGCCAAGTCGCTCGCCCTGGCGGAGGTGGCGCCGGACGAGGACGTTATCGAGGTCGGCCCCGGTCTCGGCACATTGACCCGGGCGCTGCTGACGGCGGGCGCGCGGGTGCATGCGATCGAAAGGGATTCACGCCTGTGTTCCTTTCTCCGCGACCACCTCGCGCCGGCGTTTCCCGACCGACTTTTTCTTCGCGAAGACGACGCCGTGGAACAGCCTCTGGCCAATTTCAGACCCGCGGAAACGGGCGAATTCAAAATTGTGGCCAACCTGCCGTACGCGATTTCCACCCCGTGGATGGACGCGGTTCTGAAAGGCGACCGCTTGCCCGTCCGGATGGTCCTCATGCTCCAGCGCGAAACCGCCGAACGCTTCGCCGCCGACATCGGCACCCGGGAAACCGGCGCCATCACCCTGTTCCTGCAAGCCGCTTTCACGGTGGAGCGCGGACACCGGGTACCGCGCAGCTGTTTCCATCCGCAACCGGACGTCGATTCGTTTCTGCTCAACCTGAAACGAAAAACACGGCCCCATCGCTTTTCCCCCGAGACGCGCACCCTCGTTCGGCGCTGCTTCGGTCAGCGCAGAAAACAAATCGCCTCACTGCTCAGGAAATTCGCACCCGAACCGGCCACCATTGCCTGGCTGGATCGCCTGAACGCCGCCGGTCTCTCCGGCCGCGCCCGGCCGGAAGCAATACCTCTGGCACTGTGGCAGGAACTCGACCGATTGATGACATGAGCCCGCGGAGCGGAACTCCGGCAAGCCGCCAGGAGTCTGTCGGGCTTCGCCGACAGACTCCTAAAAGATCAGCTCGCCGAGTTTCTCCTGGATGCGAGGCAGCAACTCGGAAGTCATTCGTCCGGTCGGAACGAGGTAAACGTTTCCGCTGCGACGGTGCTCCATGACCTGGAAAGCTCCGTCCTGAGCGAATCCGCGGTCCTTCAACACCCGCTTGCGTTCCAAAAAAACGCCCAGTACCTGCTTCAGTGTCTCCCGTTCCTCGACATCCTGCTCCTCGCCGTCGGCTTCCCCTTCAAAGAGCGACATGAACACGGACTCCACCGTCTCCCGCTGCTGCCTGGCATTCGGCCCGCGATCCGCCTCCTCCCGGAAGGCTCGCGACCAGCGGCAGACGAGTTCGCCCTCCGGCTGAAAGGCCTCGGTCTCCGCTTCGCCTACATCGAATCGGGTCAGTTCGCCCGATTCTGGGTCGTTGACCAGAAAACTCGTGTACCGTTCGCCGTCCTGAAACGCTTCGCCACAGACATGACAACGCCGGGAAAAAGGTTTGATTTGCCAACTCATATTAAAAACCGCCACACTCCCACAGCCCGACTATCCACTAAGCCCGGGCGGGTTGAAACCATTATTTGTCACGGAATCCGGTGAATCGATCGGACTCGGAACCGCCCCGACTCCAGGCCGGCAGAATAGGCGCGAACCTGCGGACGGAGACAAGAAAATATTTAAGGCTTTCGTCACTGCCGCCCCTGTCTATGATGGCGAATCCATGAGAGACCCATCCGAAGACGACGCTCCGGGGCTTCCCGGTCTCGCCCTGATCGGCCTTGACTTGCAGGAATCGTTCATCCGGGCGATCGCGACACCCGAGACCTTCGTCGCACGCTGCAACTTCGCCCTGGCCGCGGCCAGGAAGCTGGAAATCCCGGTCATTCTCACGGAACAGGTTCCCGAAAAGCTGGGGCCGACGCTTCCCGACCTGGCCGGCGCCGCCGGCGGCGTTCCGGTTTTCCCGAAGAACCATTTTTCCTGCTTCGGTGCGGAAGGTTTCGAGGAGGCACTGCGCGAACGCGAGATCCACCACCTCCTGGTGATTGGCCTGGAAACACCGATTTGCGTGTATCAAAGCGTGATCGAAGCGATCGACAAGGGGTTCGAGGTCACCGTTCTCCGCGATTGCGTCGGCGGACGGCGGGAGGACGACGCCGACCCGGCTCTGCAAGCGATGAGTGGCGCCGGCGCCCACATCCTTCCGTCGGAAACCATCTTCTACAGCATTCTGGGCAACACCGACCACCCCGCCTTTCGTGCTATCACGGCTCTGGTCAAAGAACACAGCCCGGTGCCCCGATCATGAGCTCCCCGGACTCCAACCCCCTAAACGTTTCCGAACTGAAATCCTCGCGGCGCAGAACCGGCGAACGTTTCGAAGCCGTGTTGCTGATCCGGAAGGTGACCGTCCGCACCGCCAAGAACAACAACCCGTTCCTGGTCGTGGAAGCCGGTGACAAATCGGGCTCGTTCCAATTCACCTGTTTCAACGACAACCCCGTCTTCGAGCCGCTGAAGGACGCCGGCGAAGGCATCCCCGTCCGGCTGCACGGCCAGGTCGAGTACTACCAGAACCGGTTCTCCCCACGGATCGACGACCTCGAAATCCTGGAGGAAGAGGAAATCAACCGGTCCGGCCTGCTGGACCGGTTGGTCGCCACCACTGCGGAAGACC
>SLOW01000240.1 GCA_007132315.1 Opitutales bacterium | reverse complement strand
ACGCCGAGCATCATGCTGGTCTTGGTCACGAAGCCGCGCGATTTGGCGTGACGGAGAACCCAGCGCGAGCGGTCGTAGCGGGCCTGGACGCGGACGCGGCGCTGCAGCCGTTCCACGGTTTCCACGTTGTGGTTCAGGATTTCCGGCTCGGCGTCGAGGATGGTATCGAGATCCTGCTGACGCCCCTGCATGTCGGGGATCAACACCTCGATGGCGGTTTCCGGATTGCGGTGGCGGATCGCCCGGATCGTGGCGGCCCACACTGAAGCGCCGCCGTCCTTTAGTTCGTCGCGCGCCACGGAGGTGATCACGCAGTGTTTCAGGTTCATTTTGGCGACCGATTCCGCCACCCGGGCGGGTTCGCCCAAGTCGAGCTCGGTGGGACGTCCGGTCTCAATGTTGCAGAAACGGCAGGAGCGGGTGCAGACGTTGCCCAGGATCATGACCGTCGCCGTGCCGCGCGCCCAGCATTCACCCATGTTCGGGCAGTTGGCGCTTTCGCAGACCGTGTGGAGTTTGTTCTCGTCCACGATGCCGCGAACTTCCTTGTATGCCGGGCCTCCCGGAATTTTGGCCCTGAGCCATTCTGGTTTTCTCTTGGACATGGATCAATCGTATTGGCTTGAAACCGGCTCACCGGCCGGATTGAACGAAAGGGCTCAAGATGCCACGGCGCGGTTGGAAGTGCAACGGAGAAGTTACCGCCAACCGTAAAGGCGCAGGCCCGCCCGTGAGAGTGTCACCCTTTCGGTTTTCCCGCTCCTTACGGAGACGGCCTACATTCCCGCTCCTTACGGAGTGGCCTACGGTCTAACTGTCCGGGGCGGAGGCGTTTTGCAGCAGGACGATGCGGCCCTGGTGCATGCGCTGAACGGAGAGCCGCAATTCCGGTTCAACCGACGCGCCGTCTTCGAATTGCTCGGCCGTGAAAACCGGATCGCCGTTGATGTGGGTGATCAGCTCGTACGGCTTCAAGCCGCTCGATGAGGCGTCGGTTCCGGGTTCGATGCGGGCGACGATCAGGCCGGGATCATCCTCCGTTTTCTGGAAATAGCGCCTGGTTTCGAAAGTCAGTTCGCGGACGGTCAGGCCCAGAGAATCCGAGCGGTGCTGGGATGCGGCTTCGTAGTGGGCCGGTCCGCGCTGAAGGACCAGGGTGTGGCGGATGGATTCACTGTCGCGCACGGCGTTGACGGTGACTTCGCTGCCGAATCCCAGCTCGGTGAGGAAGCGGTTGAACGGGTTGGCGGCGGATGTCCAGGGCAGGGGCAGGTAGCTGTAGTACTGGTCGGGAATCTCGTCGAGTTGATCCCAGGGGAACGGTTCGCTGTACCGGCTGTCGTCGTCGAGTCGCACCGCCTGGGGGTGGGGAAGGCCGTCGGCGGTGACGCTTAGGAGGACGTCGCCCGGTTCCACGCCGGCCTCGGCGGCGGGGGAGCCGGGATACACGTGGCTCACCAGGGCGCCGGTCCGGCCGTTCTCGGTTTGCGCGGCCACGTTCAGGTCGCGGGCGAGACCGGAATCCAGGGGCTGGATTTCCAGCCCCACCCATGCCAGCCGACCTTCTTCGTCTGGATCGACCGGTGTATTGGCCGGATCGATATGGGCGTCGAGGTCGTCCAGCAGCGCCTTCAGCATACCAGCCGGTGCGACGATGCGTTCGGCGGAGCGCCGGCGCTGCCCGTCGCCCACCGATCGTCTCCGGATTTCGAGCGGGAAAGCGGCCAGTTCACCGTCCGGAGTAAACAGAAACATGTTCTCCGAACTGCCGGCGAGATCGGGCAACAGGTTGCCGCGGTACCCTTTCCTCAGGTCGGCGATGCGGGCGGTTTCGTGGTGGGCCCGGCGCTGGTCTCCACTGACATGGATTTCGGAAGCCAGGAGCAGGCGGCCCGGCGCAAGGTCCGCGGAGTCCTCCGACAGGCCGATTCCGGAGACGGGCTCGTCGAGCCGGGCGAGCAGCGCGCCGTAGGCATGAAGGGAAGCGACGAATTGCGCGTCCGCCGGGGCGTCGCGGTTCGGGAGATGGACCCGGATCCGCTCCAGGCGGCCCGTTGTCGAAGGCGACAATTCCGCCAGGATCAGCATAATACCCTCGTCCAGCAGGATAGCGACCGCTTCGCGTTCGGTGGCGTTTTCGTCGTCCCGGCCGAGGCCGGAATAGGCGCGGGCCATGGCGTAGCGGTCGGAAGGTTCCTCGCGGGGACTCCGGAAGCGGAGGGAGACGCGGGGCAGTTGCGCTCGAGTCCGGCTCGCCAGGCGTTCCAGTTTTCGGTCCATATCCGCGGCCGAAACGAGCTCCCACGCTTCCGGCGATCCCTTCCAGGTGTCGTCGGCGGGCAGTTCTTCCGCCATGGTCGCGCCGACCGGCCGGCCGGAAGCATCGACAATGACGCTGTTGGCCGCCGCCGCGATGCCGCCCGATCCGTCGGCTCGGACGAAAACCGAGCCGGGGATCGGCCGCACACTCGTGACCCACCGACCCCGGCTTTCCTGGGCGGTGACGAGGTACAAGTCGCCGTTGTCGGTGGGCTTGAATTCGAGCGGGCGGGCCTCTTCAAGCGGTTCGGACAGCTCCAGGATCAACGCGCGTTGTTCCACGGCGTAGGAAGCCGGGCGGGCGGTGACGGTGCGGTCGCCGTGCCGGACTTCGATTTTTTCGATAAACCGCGGGTGAACCAACAGGTGGCCCGTCAGAATTCGGTCGGGGCTCAATATGAAACCGGGGCGTTCGGCGGGTCGTTCCTCCTGCAGCAGAGATTCAACCCGGTCGGAATGGTAGGAGCCGCAATTGGGACAGCGCTCGTTCCATCCGCGGCTGACCGGCGGGTCGCTTTCGTCAAAGCGGAGGGTGTAGGCGACCTGAACGATCGACGGAGCGATGGCGCGGGCGATCTCGGCCTGGCGGGGTGTTGTGTTGTCGGCCGCTTCGCCGGCCGCGGCCGACAGCGCCAGGAGTAGAAGCGACAGGGTGAAGAGGATTCCGGCGACCGGAAAGGTGTGGATCGGAGCGGGTGATTTCATGGTCGTTTGTTTTGGGTCAGGGTTGGCGGGGGAGAAAAGATGTCGCGATCAACGGTCGTAGTCGCGGGCGAACTCGAGCACCAACTGGCGGCGCAAACCGTTCCGCAGAACGGTGAACCGGGCGCGGGTACGCTCGTCCAGTCTCTCCAGGGCGGACTCGTGGGCGGACTCGACGTCATCGAGCGAAGCGACCGGGCGGCCGTCGATTTCGAGAATGATGTCCCTGGGACGAAAACCGGAGTTCATCGCGTTGCCCGGCCGGCGCACACCGTAGAGAAACACGCCGCCCGGCTGATGGAAATACAGGTCGGGGGCCTCGAATTGATTGATCGCTTTGACGGTCATATCCCAGCGCCGCAGGGCGATTTCGCGGCCTTCGACCGCTCCCTTTTCGCGCGGCTCGAGCAGGATCGTCCATTCGGCATCGTCCCGGACGAGGTCGAGTTCGATGGGGACGTCCGGCGGCAACAGCCCCAGGTGGCGACGGATGCCGGGAAGCGCTTCGGCGCTGAGGGCGGTGACGGCCCGGCCGTTGATGGCGACGATGCGGTCGCCCCCGCGCAGCCCGGCGGCCCGGGCGGGGCTGGCCGGGTCGGTGTCCGCCACGACAACCCCGGTGTCGGCGTCGAAATACGTGTTGCGTTCGAAATCGCGCAGCGGTTGGAGTTGGAGTCCCGTCCAAGTCCACTGGACCTCGCCCCGCTGGCGAAGGCGCGGCAGCAGTTCGTTGATCGTCTCGGTCGGCACCGCGAACCCGAGGTCGCCGCCGGTGAGGATGCCGAGGGTGTTGATGCCGACGACGTCGCCCTCGGAATTGACCAGGGGACCGCCGGAGTTGCCCGGGCTGATGGAGGCGTCGGTTTGCAGCCAGAGGCTGTATTCACTGGAGCCTGGCAGGTAGCGATCCGCGCAGGCGATGATCCCCAGGGTGACCGAGCGGTTCAGTCCCCACGGCGCGCCCATGGCCATGACAAAATCGCCTTCCCTCAATCCGGTCGAATCACCGAGGGGGGCGGTCGGCAGCGGGTCTGTCGCGTCACCATCGTCGAAATGCAACCGCAGCAGAGCCAGATCGGTGGTGCGGTCGGTTCCGAGCACGCTGGCGCGCATGGCGCGTCCGTCGGAGAGGAGGCAGCGCACGTCGATGGCCCGCTCCACGACGTGCCAGTTCGAGAGCACCAGCCCGTCCTCCGAAATGATCACGCCGCTGCCGGCGGATTCCGCGGTGGCCTGCCGGCCTTCCTCCAGCGCCTCGCGTCTCGTTTTAATGTACACAACGGCCGGAAAGACCTCTTCGCGCGCCTGTTGCACGACCTCACGGAAATCGAGCAGGGCGGGGACGTCTTCGGTTGCCGTTTGCGTTTCGGCCGCCGGACACAGGATTGAACTGAACACGAGGGCCGGGACCAGGACGAGGGCATGACGGAGGTTCATCGCGTTCCAGCCAATACGGTGAGCGTGCGTGTGGCAATCCCGAACGCCTCTTTGGTCCGGTTCAGCGGCGGGTCAGGAGGAAGAGATAAATCAGGTGCGCGAGACTGCTGACGAAGGCGGCCACGTAGGTGAGGGCGGCCGCGTTGAGGGTCTGGTTGACCCCCGTCATCTCGTCGCGTTCCAGGATGCCGATGGCCACCAGCTCCTGTTTGGCCCGCCGGCTGGCGTCGAATTCCACCGGCAGAGTGACGAGCTGGAAGATGGTCAGCACCAGGTACACGAGCACGCCGAGTTTGATCAGGCCGAAGATCTGAAAGAGAAAACCGCCGATCAGGACGAAGGGCAGGAGCTGGGAGGCGATGTTGGTGACCGGGACCAGAGCCATGCGGAATTTCAGGGCGTGGTAGCCGACCTTGTGCTGGATGGCGTGCCCCGCTTCGTGGGCCGCCACGCCCAGTGCGGCAAGACTGGAACCGCGGTAATTTTCGCTGCTGAGGACCAGCCGCTTGTTGATCGGGTCGTAGTGATCCGTCAGGTGGCCGCGGGTCTCCACGATGCTCACCCCGGTCACGCCGGCTTTGCGCATGACGGCATCGGCCGCTTCGCGGCCGGTGATTCTGCCGCGCGACGCCACCCGCGCCCATTTATTATAAGTCGAACCGACCTTATGCTGGGCGTAAATGCCGAGGATAATTGTCGGAACGATCAGTATCAGGAATAAAGTCATGCCATCCATGGTCAGTTGGGAAAGGTTGAGAGCCAACCGTTCAAAGGAAACAAAAAAATGAAAAGGGTTCCCCTAATTTCTGCGGGACCCGGCAAACACGAAACAGCCGGCGACACTCGTCACCGGCTGTTTTCTTAAGGATTAATCGTTGCGAATGAGTCCGCGTCAGTTGGCCGGTGCGTCGTCCTGCTCGTCCGGCTCGGGCATTGTCGGCTGTTCCGGCTGTTCGGGAGCCGGTTCGCCCGGAAGCGCCGGTACTTCGGGATCTTCGGGCGTTTCGAAATCGTCCGGCGGTTCACACCCGGTCAGGGTCAGCCCCAATCCGACTGCTGTCGCGGCGAACAGGGCAACCATCTTTTTTCCGAGTCTCGTTGTGTCTTTCATCGTGTTCATTGCCTTCCTCATATGGTCAGTTGGTTTTTGTAATGAGAGAGTTACGTGCTTTCCCGGAACGACAGGATTGTCGGGTGAGGGTTCCGGCTTTTTCGTATCTCCAATTTCGGGTTATGGTGGGAAAATGCGAGAAAGTCAATGCCCCCCGGTCGCGACGCGAAGAAAGGGGTTCATTACTAACCCTTTTTTTTGTAGGCGATTGCGCTTTCGCGATATTCGGAAAAGTCCGGCGGCCGGGTCCTCGTCGATTTGACTTGGACCGCGGGAAAGTCACCGCTCGGCCATACCGTCCGCGGGGCGCCTCAGTTGGCGAATCGGAAGAGCGCGACATCGCCGTCCTGGAACACGTAATCCTTGCCCTCCAGGCGCGCCTTGCCGGCGTCGCGGGCGGCCGCCAGGCTGCCGAGGTCTTTGAGGTGTTCGTAGGAGACCACCTCGGCTTTGATGAAGCCGGCTTCGAAGTCGGTGTGGATCACACCGGCGGCCTGGGGCGCTTTCATCCCCAGGGTGATGGTCCAGGCGCGAACCTCCTTTTCCCCGGCGGTGAAATAGGTCACGAGACCGAGCAGCCGGTAAACGCCCCGGATGAGGACGTTGACCCCGGAATCTTCGACGCCGTAGCCGGAGAGAAACTCGCGGGCTTCTTCGGCCGAAAGGTCGACCAGCTCGGCCTCGAGGCGGGCGCTGACGTGGACGCATTCCGCGCCGTGGTGCTCGCGGGCGTACTCTTCGACGCGCCTGACATGGGGGTCTTCGGAGGCCCGGGCGAGGTCGTCTTCGGCCACGTTGGCCGCGTAAAGAATCGGTTTGGCCGACAGCAGAAAGAATTCCTTCATCGCACGCCGTTCGTCGTCGGTCAGTTCGGCCGTGATCGCGGGTTTGGTTGCGTTCAGATGGGGCAGCAGTTTTTCCGCCACCGCGAGTTGCGTTTTGGCCTCCGCGTCGTTGCCGCGTGCCTTCTTCCTGAGTTTTTCGATCCGTTTTTCCAGGGAGGCGATGTCGGCCAGAATGAGCTCGGTGTTGATGGTTTCGATGTCGCGGATCGGATCCACGCTCCCCATGCTGTGCAGGATGTTTTCGTCTTCGAAGCACCGCACGACGTGGACGATGGCGTCCACCTCGCGGATATTCGAGAGGAACTGATTGCCCAGTCCTTCGCCGCGGCTCGCTCCGGCCACCAGGCCGGCTATGTCCACGAACTCGATGGCGGCGGGGATGACGACGTCGGTCTTGGCGATTTCTCTGAGGACGGCCAGGCGGTCGTCCGGTACCGTCACGACGCCGACGTTCGGATCGATGGTGCAGAACGGGTAATTCGCCGATTCGGCCTTGTGGGTCCGGGTGAGCGCGTTGAACAGGGTTGATTTCCCCACATTGGGGAGGCCTATGATTCCAGCTTGCAACATAGAAAAACCACCATCATAAGGCGGAAAGATCCGGTCGGCGCAAAGCAAAAACGGGCGGCGGCCGATTTTCCGTTAAAAGGGGAGTTGACTCGCTGTTGTTTTTTTCGCAACGTCGCCTGTTTCAGTATCCGCAAGCACTTATCCAAGCACTATGGCTTTGAAAATCAAACTCTCCCGCGCGGGAGCCACTCACAATCCGGTTTATCGCATCGTGGTCGCCGAGGCCCGCGGCCGTCGCGACGGTCGCTTCGTGGAAACGCTCGGCACCTACGGTCCGAAGGCGAAATCCGAGCAGTTGCGCCTGAATGTGGAGCGTGCGACCTACTGGATCGACAACGGTGCGCTGCCCACCGAAACCGTGCGCGCGCTTTACAAGAAAGCCCGCAAGGAGGCGTCCGCCCAGCCGGCGGAAACGGCCGCGGCCGAGGCCTGAGCGGGCCCCTGGCTCGCACGCCGGCGCCCGGTTTCCTCCGCCTTCGGGGTTCGGCGTCCTGTGCAGAGTGACCGCTCCGCCTTCCTTCAGGCACCGGGCGGTTTCTTATGGGGGGTATCGGCTCCCGGGTGTCCGGTTTTCTTTCGGCCATGAAAATCGATTTGCTCACGCTGTTTCCCGGGATGCTCCGGGGATTTCTCGAAGAAAGCATCCTCGGACGGGCGGTCCGGGCGGGTCTGCTGGACATTCGCGTGCACAACCTCCGGGATTGGGCGGAAGGGCGTCATCAGGTGACCGACGACCGGCCCTTTGGCGGCGGCGCCGGCATGGTCCTCAAGCCGGAACCGATTTTCGCCGCCTTCGAAGAGCTGAGCGGACCGGAAACCACCGGCGTTTACCCGGCGCCCGACGGCGAACCCCTGCGCCTGCCGCTGGTGAAGGAACTGGCTTGCGAAAAGCACCTGTTGTTATTGTGCGGTCATTACGAAGGGGTCGATCAGCGGGTGCGCGACCGCCTCATTGATCGCGAGATCAGCATCGGCGACTACGTCCTGACCAATGGAGCGCTGGCCGCGGCCGTGGTGATCGACGCGGTGGCGAGGCATATTCCGGGTGTTTTGGGCGAGGAAAAATCATTGACTCAGGACAGTTACGAGGGCAATGTCCTCTCTTTTCCGCAGTACACCCGGCCGGCGGAGTTCAAGGGAATGAAAGTTCCGGAGATTCTCCTTTCAGGAAACCACGGGGAGATCGAGCGCTGGAGACGGGAAATGCGGGAACGCCGCACGCGGGAAATACGTCCGGATTTGGAAAAGGAAAGTAATAACGATGAACCAGATTGTTAGAGAAATCGGCCAGGATCAGCTCAAGACCGACCTGCCTCCCTTCAAAGTGGGAGACGGGGTCAAGGTGCACACCCGTGTCCGCGAGGGCGACAAGGAGCGTATCCAGCTCTTCAGCGGTATTGTGATCGCCCGGCGGGGCACCGGAATCGGCGAAACCTTCACGGTGCGCCGCATCTCGTACGGCGAGGGCGTCGAACGGGTTTTTCCGGTGCATTCGCCCAATATCGAGAAGATCGAGATCGACCGCGAAAGTGTTGTTCGCCGGGCCCGGCTATACCACCTTCGGGACCGCATCGGCAAATCCGCGACAAAGGTCAAGGAAAAGCGCCTGGCCGAGCGCAAGCGCTAGTAAAGCTGTCGGCCTTACCGCCTAAGGCCGACAGCTTGCTACTGGAGGAAATCTCATGACAAGAGAGTGGAACAGGGGTGAAAAAACACATGAAAGCGTAGGAAAAAGCTTCATTAGGCCCGAATTTCTGGTTTTTCTTCAAAGAGACTCCCGCTTTTTGTCACGATATTTCCTCTTTTAGGAGTCTGTTGGCGAAGCCCGACAGGCTCCTGGGAAGCCGTCGGGCCTCGCCCGACAGGATTTTCACCTCTTTTCCGGTATT
>SLOW01000345.1 GCA_007132315.1 Opitutales bacterium | reverse complement strand
GCGTTCTTGAGGTCGTGAATCAACTCCGCCAAGTCCTCAATCGAATAGATGTCGTGGTGAGGCGGCGGCGAGATCAACCCGACCCCGGCGGTGGTTCCACGCACTTTCGCGATATCGGGAAAAACCTTGTGACCGGGAAGCTGACCGCCCTCCCCCGGTTTCGCGCCTTGAGAGATCTTGATCTGAATCTCCCGGGCCTGATTGAGGTAGTAACTGCTGACCCCGAAGCGGCCGCTGGCGACCTGTTTGATCGCGCTGTTGCGTGAATCACCGTTGACTTCGATGATGTACCGGTCCGGATCTTCCCCGCCCTCCCCGGTGTTGCTCTTGCCGCCGATGCGATTCATCGCGATGGCGAGCGCCTCGTGCGCCTCCTTGGAGATCGACCCGTAGGACATGGCGCCGGTCTTGAAGCGCTTGACGATGTTTTCGGCCGGCTCGACCTCGTCGAGGGGAATGGAGCGCGCGGACTCCGTCTTGAAGCGCATCAGGCCCCGGAGGGTCAACAGATCCCGGGCCTGCTCGTTGATGCTTTTCGAATACTCCTTGAAGGTCGCGTAATCCCCCTCGCGGGTGGACGCCTGCAGGAGGTGAATGGTCTTCGGATTGAAAAGGTGGGCTTCGCCGTTGGAGCGCCAGGCGTACAAGCCGCCCGAATCGAGTGCGCCGTGGCCCTTGACGTCGCGATCCGGAAAGGCTTTCCGGTGACGTGCCGAGGCTTCGCGGGCCACTTCCTCCAGGCCGATGCCTTCGACTTTGGTGGAGGTGCGGGTAAAATAGCGATCAACGAAGGACTTCTTCAGTCCGACGGCCTCGAAGATCTGTGCGCCGCAGTAACTCTGGACGGTGGAGATCCCCATCTTGGACATGGTTTTCACCACGCCCTTGACGGCGGCTTTGTTGAAGTTTTTCACCGCCGTCTCGAAGTCGTTTTCGATCATTCCCTCTTCGATCATGTCGTAGAGCGACTCGTACGCCAGGTAAGGATTGATCGCGCTGGCGCCGTAACCGATGAGGCTGGCGAAGTGGTGCACTTCGCGCGGTTCACCGGATTCGAGTACGAGGGCGCACCGGGTGCGGGAGCCCTCCCGGATCAGGTGGTGGTGCAGACCGGAGACGGCCAACAGCGCGGGAATCGGCGCGTTGTCCTCGTCAATCCCGCGGTCGGACAGAATGAGAATGTTGGCGCCGTCGGCGATCGCCTGGTCGGCGGCGCGGTAGAGTTTGTTCAGCGCGCGCTCCAGGCCGACCCCGCCGGTGTCGGCGGGGAAGAGAATGGGAAGCGTGATCGCCTGAAAGCCCGGCAGGCTGACCCGGCGCAGGCGTTCCAGGTTTTCATTGTCGAGAATCGGATTCTCGAGTTTGATCTGACGGCAGCTCGATTCGTCGGGATTGATCAGGTTGGCTTCGGACCCGAGGTAAGTCACGGTGGAAGTTACGATTTCCTCGCGAATCGAATCGATGGCCGGATTGGTGACCTGGGCGAAGAGTTGCTTGAAATAGTTGTAGAGCAGCTGCGGACGGTCCGAGAGGACGGCCAGCGCCGCGTCGTTGCCCATGGAGCCGACCGGTTCGATGCCGGTCTTGCTCATTGGCCCGACGATCATGCGCAGTTCCTCATAGGTGTAACCGAATGCCTGCTGGCGCCGCACCACGGTGGGATGGTCCACCCCGTGCACCTCGTGCGGCGCGGGGAGGCTCTTAATCTGGACGAGGTTGCGGTCGAGCCACTCGCGGTAGGGACGGGCGGAGGCCAGTTCCCGCTTGATTTCCTCGTCCTCGATGATGCGGCCCTCGTTCATGTCCACAAAGAACATGCGTCCCGGCTGGAGACGGCCCTTGGTCTTGACCGAGTCGGCCGGGACGTGATCGAGCACACCGGCCTCGGAAGCCATGATCACCATGTCGTCGTGGGTGACGTAATACCGGGAAGGCCGCAAGCCGTTGCGATCGAGAATGGCGCCGATGCGCAGGCCGTCGGTGAAGGCGATGGAGGCGGGACCGTCCCAGGGCTCCATCAGGCAGGCGTGGTACTCGTAGAACGCCTTCAACTCGTCGCTCATGCTCTCGTGATTGGCCCAGGGCTCGGGAATCATCATGAGTATGGCGTGGTGGATCGGCCGGCCGGCCAGGGTGAGGAATTCGAGCACGTTGTCAAACTTGGCCGAGTCGGACCCGTCCTCGCGGACGATGGGCAGCAGTCGCTTCAGGTCGTCGCCGAACAGTTCGCTGTTGAGCACGCACTGATTGGCGTACATCCAGTTTTCGTTGCCGCGGAGCGTGTTGATTTCACCATTGTGGGACACGTAGCGGAACGGCTGGGCGCGCTCCCAACTCGGGAAGGTATTGGTGGAAAAACGGGAGTGCACCAGCGCCAGGGCCGTTTTCATGGCCGGGTCGGCCAGGTCCGAGAAATAACTCTCCACCTGCATCGGAGTGAGCATCCCCTTGTAGATGATGGTGCGAGCGCTGAGACTCGGAATGTAGAAGAAGTCTCCGGTTCGCTCGTTGCCGTAACGCAGGGCGGCCGAGCAAACGCGGCGAATGACGTACAGCTTGCGCTCGAAGTCCCAATCGTTCTCCAAGTCGTCGCTGCGCCCGATGAACATCTGGCGGATGACCGGTTCGTAGGACACCGCGGTGGAACCGAGCTCGAAATTGCGGGTGGGCACGGTGCGCCAGCCGATGAAATTCTGTCCGCAGGCGCGAACGATCTCCTCCGTCTTTTTCTCGCAATGGCGGCGCAGATCCGGGTCGCGGGGGAGAAAAACCAGACCGGCACCATAGCGACCGGCGGCGGGCAGGTTGTCGATACGCGCGCCGGGCAGAACTTTTTTGAAAAACTCGTGCGGCATCTGCATGAGGATGCCGGCTCCGTCTCCGGTATTGGGTTCACAACCGCAGGCGCCCCGGTGATCGAGGTTGATCAGGATTTTCAGAGCGTGCTGAATCAGGTCATGGGAGGGAACGCCCTCGATGTTGCAGACAAAGCCGATCCCGCAGGCGTCCTTCTCGTTGGTAGGATCGTAGAGGCCCTGCGGCTCCGGCCAACCGGGACGTGTATGAGTTTCCGTACGCATAAGGATTAGATTGCATAAAACCGACGGCAGGGCATGCAACTGTTTTTTTCGCCCTGCGGTCCGGACTAAACTTCGACCCCGTTCCACCGTTGTATGAATTAAGTGGATCGGGGGTTGCATCCCCCCGGGAAATCCATTAGTAACACACTGGCGTTTTCTAGCTGTCCGAAATGTTCTATCTTCTTGTCATAACGGAGAATCAGGGTTTCACCGAATCCGTGCGTGTCTTGTTGCCCGAGAAAGCCTATAAGGTGCACGGTTGCGCGGAGTTGGGTAAAGCGGTCTCCTTGCTCAAATCGGGCCTCGCCCACATCTGCATTCTGGATGCGGATTTGAGCAACGTCTCCGGTATCCGGTCGCTGGAGGCGGTGCGCGAGGAAGCGCCCTCCATTCCCGTGTTCATATGCTCCGAAACAGCCGACGCCCATTGGGAGGAGCAGGCCTACGTGAAGGACGCCGATTTCATTTTCCACAAGCCGCTCCGCGGCCCGCTCCTGAAGCGCATGCTCGACAAGCACTTGGCGCAATCCAATCCGAGCCCGTCGCGGGTACCGCCCCAGTCCCCGTCCCCTTCACCCGGAATGGCCCCCACCCGCGCGGATTCGCTGTCGGCTTCGGCTCTGGAGATCATGCGTGATTTCTCCCGGATTCTCTCCTATTCGCTCGATCTGAAGTCGTTCGTCCACCAGTTCACCCTGAAGCTCAGGGAGGTCATCAGCGTGAATCGCGCGGCGATCCTGCTGCGACAGCCGGGCGCGTCCTTTCCGGGAATCAGCTCGATGGATGAAGACACCCATCTGGATTGCATCTGTTCGATCGGAATCGAAGCCGACATTTTCCAGTATTTTCAACTCAACCTGGCCAGCGGCATTGGCGGGACCGTTTCACGCAGCGGGCAAATCCTGAAAGCCGAATACGAAAACAATCTGCTGTTTCCCGAAGATCACGAGATTCGGAGGGAATTCGAACTGCTGGGCTGCCAGGTCGCCATCCCCATCGTGGACCGCGAACGCTGCCTCGGCATTGCGCTGCTGGGCGGCAGGCTGACCGGCGCGCAGTTCACGGACGAAGAGCTGCAGCTCCTGTTCCATCTCATGGAGGAACTCGGCCTGGCGGTCCGCAACAACTGGCTGCACGAGGAGCTGAGCAGCAACCACGCCCTGATTTCCGATGTCATCGCACAATTCAAGAGCGGCTGCCTGGTCGTCTCGCCCGACCTGCAGGTCCTGCACGCCAATCCGGCTCTGCTCGATTTTCTGCAAAAGGGTTCCGGCGGGAAGATCGAGTTCTCGGACCTGCCCACCAGGATCGCCAGCCGGCTTTACGAGGTGGCGCAGAAAGGGGAGGCGTTGGAGCCGTTCATGTTCGACGATTTTCCGAACGACGAGCGGATCTATCGGATCTCCATCTTTCCCTTGCAAATGCGCCGGCTCGGGTCCGGAACGGCGGTCATGCTGCTGGTGGAGGACTTCACCCAGATAGAAAACGCCAAGAAGATCGAGCTGGAAGCGCAAAACGCCCAGACCATTTCCCTCATCGCCGAACGTTTCGCCCACGAGATCCGCAACGCCCTGGTCCCGCTCAGCACACACCACCAATTGCTCGACAGCGATTTTTCGAAAGAAGGTTTTCGCGATTCGCTGGAGCGCACCATGGGTCGGCAGATTTCGCGCATTTCGCGCTTCGCCGACCAGATGCTCCTGCTGTCGCGCAGCCGCAACGGAACCAACGAATCGACCTCGCTGAAAAATCTCATCACCAAGGCGTTCGAGGAAGCCCGTTCGTTCTCGGGAAAATGCGGCAGCCTGCGCTGGAACAGCGGGTTCCAGGATTGTGAAGTCCGCGGCGACCTCTCGGCGCTTAAATACGCGTACATGGAGATCCTTCTCAACGGCCTGCAAAGCGAGAACGACGAAGTCAATATCACCATCTCCAGCCAGTTCCGGCGCGAGAACGACCACGCCCAGTTCGCGCTGGTCGATTTCACCGACGACGGCCAGGGGTTCTCCGAAGAAGCCGCCGAAGAAGCCCTGAAGCCGTTCTTCACCACCCGCAACGTCGGTATCGGTCTCGGCTTGACCGTCGCCGAAAAGATCCTGCGCGCCCACGGCGGTTCGTTGGAGATTATCCGCAATCACCAACGTGCCAACGGTGTGCGCACCATCATTCCCTTGTTATGACCGGATTCACGACAACCAGCCGTCAGACTCCCGCCAAGAACCCGACCAACCAACGCCGACCCACTATGAGCGACAACGAAGGAGAGACCCTGTTGATCGTCGATGACGAGGAGGGGCCCCGGGAATCCCTCAAGATCGTCTTCGAGGAACGCTACGACGTCATCATCGCCAAGTCCGGGGAGGAAGCTCTCGAAATCGCCCGCAAAACAACCGTCAACGCCGCCATCCTCGACATTCGCATGGCGGGCATGTCGGGCGTCGAGGTGCTCCGCGGACTAAAGACAATCGACCGGAACATCGAAGTCATCATGCTCACCGCCTACGAGACGCTGGAGACCGCACGCCAGGCCCTGCGCCTCGGAGCCCGGGATTATATTGGCAAGCCTTTCAATGTCAGGGCTATGCGTACAGCCGTCGAAAACGCCATGGAACACCGGCGCATCGCTCTCAGCGTGCGTGACTCCGTGCGCAAACTGGACACCCTGCAGACCGACCTGGAAAACGTGATGATGCGCGAGGAAATGGCGCGCACTTCCACCCAAGTGTACGCCGGCGTGCTGCACGACATCAACAACCCCCTCACCATCATCCGCGGTTACGTGGATATCCTGATGCACCGGTTGACCGAGATTTCCAACATGGCCGGGAACGAGTTGGAGGAATTCCGGGAAAACATGAACACGGTCGCCCAGCAGGTCAACGTGTGCTGCGCCATCTCCAACCGCCACCTGCAGATGCTCCGGCGCGAAAAGCCCGAGGGTCAGCTCATTTCCGTCAATCAGATCCTGGGAGACCTCGAGGAACTGATCAAAGTGCATCCGGCGGTCAAGAAAGCGGTTGTCCGAGTCACCCCCCTCGACCAAGACGTGTTGGTCTTCATCCACAGCACCGAGCTGATGCAGATTCTCCTCAATTTGGTGACCAACTCCCTCCAAAGCTCGCCGATCGTCCAGGAAGTTGATGTCCACGCCTGCAAATACGAACGGCTTCCCGAGGCCGACCACTTTTCGGACGGCCCGGAGGAGCGCGTGATCAACGCCGACGTCCTCGAACCGAACCGGCCCTATGTCGGGATCGTCATCACCGACCAGGGCAAAGGAATCCCCCCCGACATCATCAATGACGTTTTCGAGCCCTATTTCACAACCAAGAAGGAGGACCAGGGCACCGGGCTTGGCCTGGCGATCGTCTCCCGCCTGGTCAAACGCAACGGCGGGGCCATCCACCTCCGAACCCGCCTGGACGAAGGCACCACCTTTACGATCTACCTGCCGGAGGAAGAGGATCCCCGGAGCGCCCGCGACACCTGACCGGCGCGGAAACTTTCCGCCCGTGCAAGCAATTGCTTGAAAATGAAGCTTTTTTCGCGGACAATGGGATCGGGATAAAACACCGTTCCCAAGGAGGCCCATTATGCTCGATATTATCAAGAAGACCCTTTACGCCGGAATCGGCGCCACCGTGACCACCAAGGAACACGTGCAAAAGATGCTGCATGAACTGGTCGAACAGGGAAAACTCACCCGTCAGGAAGCGGAAAAGATGGCGGACAAGATCGTGGAAGAAAGCCGCCGCGAATTCGAGTCCACCACCCAGGAAGTCAACAGCGCCATTCGCGATTGGTGGCAGCGGGAAAAACCGGTCAGCGAAGAGGAGCTCCAGAAGCTCGAAAGCCGGGTCAAGTCCCTCGAAGTGAAACTGGGTAACCTCGCCAAGAAAGTAAACGAGGAGTAGGTCCGCGGGGCCGCCCCCGCGGTTACGCCGGCCGCCGCAACGCGGCGAGTATGGCTCGAAAATCCTCGGGAAGCGGTGCCGCAAGCCGCATCGTCTCTCCCGTGACCGGATGCCGGAAGGTCAGTTTTTCGGCGTGCAGCATCACCCGCGGCGGGGAGACGATTCCCTCCAGCTTCCGGTATCCGTAAACCCGGTCCCCCAGGATCGGGTGCCGACGGGAACTCAAATGAGCCCGGATCTGGTGCGTGCGTCCGGTTAGGATCCGGCAACGCAACAGGCTGGCGGCGGTTCCCAGGACTTCAATTCGCTCCCACTCGGTATGGGCGGCGCGTCCCCGCTCGGCGGAGACGACAGCCATCTTGTGCCGGTGAACCGGGTGGCGCCCGATCGCATCCCGAATCGTGCCCGACAGCAACGCCGGCACTCCCGAAACCAGGGCGAGGTACTCTTTGGCCACCTCCCGCGCTCCGAACTGCCGCGCCAGTTCCCGGTGAGCGCGGTCCGTTTTGGCCGCCAGAATCAGGCCGGATGTCTCCCGGTCAAGCCGGTGAACGATTCCCGGGCGTTCCACGCCGCCGATCCCGCTCAGGCCGCCGGCACAGTGTGCCAGCAACGCGTGCACCAACGTGTCCTCGCCCGTGCCGGCGCCGGGATGCACCACCTGCCCGCTGGTCTTGTTGACGGCGACAAACGCCTCGTCCTCATAAACGATGTCCAGCGGCAACGAAACCGCGCTCAGCGGAGGCGGCTTGACGTCCGGCAGGGTGAACTCCAGGACCTCCCCCGCCGAAACCGCGTCCCGCCGGGACAGGGGCGCGCCGTCCCGGCAAACCAGCCCGGCGTCGAACGCCCGCTGCAGGGCGGTGCGACTGTGATCCGGGAAACCGGCCGCGAGGACTTTGTCGGCCCGGGACCGATGAATCCCGTCAGGAACGGTGAAACTGTGCTCGGTCTGCATCATGATTGAGCTGATCCGTCCGATCGGACGGATCAACCCCCTACTCGGTAGGCAGTTTGTTGTCGGTTCGCAGTGCGAGAACGGGTACCTTCGTCTTGATCGCGACTTCCTGCTCCTTGAAAAATTTGGCGCTGACGGCCTCGATCGCCTCGCCCATGCTCAAGACCGGAAGCTTCCGTCCGCGCGGACTGGCGTTGAAGTCATAGGCCGCCTTCTGGATCCGCTCCTGCACGCTCAACGGACTGTCGTCCTCCGGAATCTGCACGACCCAGCCCACCAGGTCCTTCTTCGGCAGCTCCGATTCGGGATCCGAAAGCAGAATGACAAACTGCCGCTTCTTTTTCGGCGCCTTTTCCTCCTCCTTGGCCCGCTGCTCCTCCTCCACCTGCCGGGCGATATCCTTCATAATCCGCTCCACCGTCGGCTGGGGAAGTTCGTTCTGGTTCAGTATCATGGCCACTTGATCCGTGTCTATTTTGGGCATGCATTACCTTATGCGTCGCTCCAACCGAATCCTCAATCCGAAAACCGGCGGTTTCGAGGCCGGCGCTCAGATTATCTCCATGATCGACCCGAAATCCGGATCGAACAGTCGCTTGTAAGTCCGTATCGCGGCGCTGTCGGTCATCGAGGCGAGGTAGTCCGCCAGGAGACGCGACTTCGCGCGAACTCCGGGCGCCCGGTCTATCAGGGAGGCCGCCGGCTCGGGCAGGAAAGCAATCCGTCGGCGCGAACCCGCTACGTAGTGGGTAAACAGACCCTCGAAGAGGCGTTCGAGAATAAACGCCCCCTTGAATTCGATTTGCTGCAATGGCGGCGAACGGAAAATCACGTCGTAAGCGAGTTTCTTGTAAATCGCGGCCTCTTCGCGAACGACCGGATCCACGACCAGGCAAAACCGGTAGCGATTGCTCGAATCGGCGAGAAAATTGTCGGTCCCCTCGAGACGG
>SLOW01000231.1 GCA_007132315.1 Opitutales bacterium | reverse complement strand
AGTTGATCATCTGGATGCGCTCGCTGGTGCTGCCGATGCGATCGATGCGGCCGAAACGCTGGATGAGAATGACCGGATTCCACTGGATGTCGTAATTGATGACGCAATCGCAGTCCTGCAGGTTCTGTCCCTCGGAGATGCAGTCGGTGCCGATAAGCACGTCGATCTGCCGATCGGCAGGCAGGTCGCGTCCGAGCTTGGCGCGCGGGGAGAAGGCGCTCAGGACGTCGTGAAACGCGCTGTCGATATCCCGGCGGTTGGTTTGCGCGGTATCGCTGCCGTTGATAGTGGCGATCCCGCAACCCCGCTCCTCCAGAGCCCCGCACAGATTCTGGTAAATATAGCGGGTGGTATCCGCGAACGCGGAGAAAATCAGCACCTTGCGGTTGCCGGAGTTGTAGGGCGTGCGGTCGAGCTTGTCCCCCACGCGCTCGATCAAGGTCTGGAGCTTGTTGTCCCGCTTCTCCGTAAGGATACGATCCGACTCGCTCAGGATCTCTGCGATGATTCCTCGATCAAGGCGCAGGTCGGCGAGGTAACTCCTCCGGTTGAGGTGATCGACCTTGATCTCGTACTTGTAATCGAGAACATCGCCTTCCCCCTCCTCCAGAGCCTCATCCTGGTAAGTGAACGCACTTTCTCCGCCCTCCAGAGCGGCGATGAAGCCGTCGATTTTCGCCAAAAGCCGTTTCAGTGTCTGGTGGAACGCATAGACGGAACTGTCGAGGCGCTTGAACAGGTTGAAGCGGTGCATTTTCGCGGTGTAGAACTCGCGATCCTCGTGGGAGAAGATGACCTTGTTGTTGTACTTGGTCTGGTACTTTTCCCGATAGTACGCCCGGTGTTCGGGCTTGATGTATTTCATGGGAATGTACACCGCAAGAATCAGTTCCTCCAGGCGCTCGTTGGTGACCGAGAAATCAAGCAGCTCCCGGCGCGTATCGATGTGCGGCGATAGGGTGACCGGTTTCAGCTTCTCCGGGAAGCGGCCGATATCGGCGCTGCGGTAGTACTCGGTAATGTGCTTGCGGCTCCGGGAGATGGTGAGCTTTTCCAGAAGCTGGTAAAACCCCGATGGTAGGCTGTCGAGCAACGCGGTTTTGTCGCGCTCCTCCGCGTCATTCCAATCGTTGATCGTCCGGGTCGTTCGGTTGAGTATCGCCGCGATGCCGGGGATCCCCTCCTGCTCCAATGCGCTGTCGTTGTCTCCTGTGATGATGCTCAACTGATTACGGAGGTCGGTGAGGGAGTTGTTGACCGGGGTGGCCGAGATGAGCAACACCTTGGTTTTCTGTCCGCTCTGCATAACCTCGTGCAGCAGGCGCTGGTACCGGGTCATGCCCTCGTCTTTTTCGGTGCGGTTACGGAAGTTGTGGGATTCGTCGATCACCACCAGGTCGAACTTGCTCCAGTCGAACCGCTTTAGGTCCCAACCGCTTTTGGAGTGTCCCCGGAACCGGGAGAGATCCGTGTGGAACATGATCTTGTAATAAAAGGTTTCGTCGAGAACACTGTCCTTGTAAGCGCCCTTGAAGGAATTCCAGTTGTCGTAAAGCTTGGCGGGCGTCAGCACGAGGACGTTGTCCTGACGGAGCTCGTAGTATTTGATGACCGCCAACGCTTCAAAGGTTTTCCCCAGCCCGACGCTGTCGGCGATGATGCAGCCATTGTACTTGTTGATCTTCTGAATGGCCGACAGGACGCAGTCCTTCTGGAAATCGTAGAGGGCGTTCCAGATTTTCGTCGCCTTGAAACGGGTGTTGTCCTGCTCGAAACGTTCGATCCCGGCATCAAGCTGATGGCCGAACAACTGGTACAGCGTAAAGTAGTAGAGAAACTCCGGAGAATGCTCCCGATAGATCGCCTGAAGCCGCTTCAGAATGTCTTCCTTGTAGTTGGTCGCGTAGTCCGGGTTGTTCCAGAGCCTGTCGATTTGGGCGCGGGCGGCAGAAATCTGCTTCCGGTCCATTTGCTCGCTAATAACGCTGTCGAAATTGATCTGACTGACGCGTGAACGACGATTGACCGCCGGCATCTCGAGGGATGAGGACCCCTGGATCATGAAATCCTCATCCACCAGCAAGACATTCCCCTTGATCACACATTCGGGCGTGGTGCGACGCACGTTCACATGCTCCCCAATGAAATCCGCCATTTCCCTCGCCTGCTCGAAGTGACGGAGTTTATTTTTCTGAGTGATATCGTAGGCGTTGAACAGAGCGTCGCTCGGATTTAGCTCGAACTCACGTATGACGGAAGATTCCGGCAATTCCCGCTGCCGGTCGCGCAGGAGGAGGTTGATTTCCCGCACATTCCCGAGGCTTCTTTTCAGCAAGGAAAAGACCGAAAGCGTGAGCTTGTCGTTAATGATGTTGATGACGGAACGGTCGCGTTTGTTTTTCAGCGCCGATTCCAGGTTTTCAAGCAGGGAAGGGTCCATATTGACGGGAGATCGTTAATTCAGTCACTCAAAAGGAATTACCGCGGATTCTTCAAACCTTATCGCTCGCTCATTAGGGCGGCAGGTGTAGTTCATGAGGTGAGGCGGCACCCCACCCAATCAACCTGCTTTGTGACGCCGAGGTCGCTTTTCTCAAGGCCGTGGAAGGCTCTCACGGATGATCAAGTTGCGGATTTCGGTCATGTATTCCATGGCGTAGCGGACGCCCTCGCGTCCGATGCCGCTTTCCTTGACGCCGCCGTAGGGCATGTTGTCCACGCGCCAGGAGGGGACTTCATTGATGAGGACGCCGCCCACATCGAGTTCATCCCAGGCGCGCATGGCGTGTGTGATGGAGGGGGTGAACACGCCGGCGTGGATCCCGTACCTGGCGTCGTTCACCCGCCGCAGAGCCTCATCGAAATTGGAGAAGGTGTCGATGACCGCGTCACTTCCCCCCGGCTGTCCTTGATCGGATTGCCCGCCTCGACTCGCAGCGCCTGCGCCAACTCCTCGGCGCGCTACTTGAATCGCGCCACGCAGTGATCGAGCACCGCGCGCCGGTCGCAAGGGGAGAAATCAGCCTGTTCGTCTCATGAAAACCGTAGTTTATGTTATTTGGTTCTCATGAAAGACCAGTATCGTGAAGTCGTTCTGGAAAAGCTCTTCCGCCGTCGAAACGCGAACCATCAACTACCGCCTCAAATCATCCCAATGAAAGTCACAACTAATCACGATGCGAAGCTCCTCTGCGATTAAATCCGGCAATTATCCTTGCAGATTCGGATACTGGATCCGAAATTGCAGGAATGATAGAGCGACCGATTTATGAGAGACGAATTTTGCAGGGAATCGAGCGATCACCGATTTGTGCGCTCCTGGGGCCACGGCAATGCGGAAAGACCACTCTGGCTCGCAAGGTCGGTCCCGGCGGGAGGGCGCCCGCACCGCCTGAAAAGCGATTTATTATCAATTTCCGACCCGTCCCAAACGATCTGTCCCGGTGGTTTGTCGCCTGCTTGCTGCTCGTGACCGGCATCGCCAGTGCCCACGCGACGGCGGCGGAGCGACCCAACATCCTCTTCGCCTTTGCCGACGATTGGAGCCTCCCGCACGCAGGGGCGTACGGGGACGCGATGGTGCGCACACCGACGATCGACCGTCTGGCGGAGCGGGGGGTGCAGTTTGAGCATGCCTACATCTCCTCGCCCTCTTGCACGCCGGCCCGCAGCTCGGTGCTCACGGGGCAGGATTTCTGGCGTCTGGGCAAGGCGGCCAACCTCTGGTCCCGTTTTCCCGAGAATGTGTCGGTCTATCCCGACTTGCTGGCCGAGGAGGCCGGCTACTTCATCGGCAAAACCGTCAAGGGCTGGGGGCCGGGTAATATCGGCGACCGCGATCACAACCCAGCCGGCCCTGCATACGGGCACTTTCCCGACGGCGGCGTCGAGGGTTTCGAGCAGTTCCTGGAGGCCTGGTCGGGCGAACAGCCGTTCTGCTTCTGGTTCGGCAGCTTCGATCCGCATCGGCCGTACGACCCGGCCCTGCGGCGGACCAAGGGCATCGACCCGGATGATGTGCACGTACCGCCGGTGATGCCTGACGCCCCGGCTGTGCGCGCGGACATTGCCGACTACTATGCCGAGGTTGAGCGGTTCGACCGGGAACTCGGCGAAATGCTACAGATGCTCGAAGAACGCGGCGAATTGGAAAACACACTCGTCGTGGTCAGCAGCGACAACGGCTGGCCCTTCCCACGCGGTAAGGGGAATCTCTACGATCTGGGCGTGCGCATGCCGCTGGTGATCGCCTGGCCGCGGCAGATCCCACCCGGCCGCAAGGTCAGCGACTTCGTGAACCTGACCGACTTGGCCCCCACGTTCCTCGAGGTCGGGGGCGTCGACGTGCCCAATCATATGACGGGCCGCTCGCTGCTGGACCTGCTGCGCAACGATGCATCGGGGCGCATCGAGGCCGATCGCAATCACGTGGTGGTCGGCCGCGAACGTCACACGCCCGCCCAGGAGGCCCCGAAAGCCGGCGGCTATCCCATGCGGGCGATCCGCACGGACGACTACCTTTACATCCGCAACTTCAAACCCGACCGCTGGCCCGCCGGCACACCACATTGGCAACAAGCGCACATGGAAGACGCTTGGCTCGGCGACTGCGACAACGGCCCGGCCAAGTATTACATTTGGGCTCATCGCGAGGACGATGTCGTGGCCCCGCTTTACGACCTCGCATTTGGCAAGCGGCCGGCGGAGGAGATCTACGACGTCCACGCCGATCCGTACCAGGTGGACAACCTTGCCGACGACCCGGACTACGCCCTGGTACGTGAGCAGCTTGCGGAACGGTTGATGCAGAAGCTGCGCAACGCAGAGGATCCGCGGGCATTGGGTATCGGCGACGACATGGACGTGGTCGAGTACCTCGGCGGCATCCCGCAGTGGCCCGGCGAGGAGGTCATCGACGAGTATCGCTGACGTGCGAGGGTCGGCCCATCGAGTCGAATCCGATAACGAAGGGACCGGGCCTACGTCAGCTCCGCCTCGGCGAACTGCTGCATCGCCCGCGTGAGGTTTCGGCCGAACGAGCGGCAGGGCGAAGTTCCTGACTTCCCATAAGATCAACGAGTACCGCCCGTCAACCGCGGCGGCCGTGGAGGCGACGGAGGATATCGACAACTTTCACGTCGTTGCTGGAATCAGCTGCCTGAATTACCGCGAGCGCGATTTGCGGGAACTGGCGGGTTTCCTCAAGGATTGTCGTGTCGTCGGTCTGAAGTTATATTCTGGATACGAGCCGTTGTATCCATCTGACCAGCGTTGTCAGGTACTGTATGATTTGCGATGGAATTTGATGTTCCCGTCATGTTTCACACTGGCGACACCTACAATCCCAGGGGAAAACTCCGTTACGCCCATCCTCTCAATATCGACGTGGTCGCGGTGGATAACCCGGGTCTAAAACTGGTTATCTGCCACGTCGGCAATCCATGGATCCTAGATTGTATGGAGACCGTTTACAAAAACAAGAACGTGTACGCCGATATCTCCGGGCTGGTCCTCGGGGATTTCGAATCCAAGTTCAAGAAGTTCGTCCTCCGGCATGTAAGAGATATGATCCTCTACGCCGGCACCCGCATCTTGATGAAAGGGGCGCCCGACCGCCTCCTTGACCGCTGTGCCCAACAGCGCGGCGCTTCCGGCGAAATTGAGCCGATGGACCGTAAATCCTGGGAAGGCTGGATCGACACCCTAGGCGGCCAGGGGCTCCGCGTTCTCGCCGCCGCCCGTCCGTCCGGCCGATGACGGAAAAACCGACCTCGCCGCCAAAGATCTCGGCGAAGGGATGGTCTTTCTCGGGCTCGTGGGCATCGTGGACCCGCCGCGCCCGAAAGCCATTGAAGCCATCGCCAAATGCCGGGAAGCCGGCATCCGTGTGAAAATGATCACCGGCGACCGCGTCAACGCCGCTCCCGCTCTCAAGCACGCCGACATCGGCGTGGCGATGGGCACCAAAGGCATCGAGGCGACCAAGGAAGCCGCCGACATCGTGCTGGCCGATGACAATTCGCTTCCATCGAGCGCGCCGTCGAAGAGGAGAGAAGAGCGCTCGCCCGCAAGCGGCACCAGTGCGCGAATATCGCCAAAAGAGGTTGAATCGCCAGCGCCGTCCTTCAATCTCTACCGTATGGCATTTCCACTGGAATATCACGTCCGCACAGAAAGTGAGCCGGCCCATGGGCGTTGAGATTGAGCGCAAGTTTTTGGTGGACCCCGCCAAGCTCCCCGCGCCCGAAACCAGCTTTGCGGTGGAGCAAGCCTATCTCGACCACGCCCGTATCAAAGCACGGGTGCGCATCACCGGCGATCGGGCCTTTCTCACGCTCAAAGGGGGCGGCTCCGGCCTGACACGGGCCGAGTTCGAATATCCGATCCCGGTTGAAGACGCCCGCGAACTCCTGGCCTCCTTCGCGCCCGCGGGCCGAATCGAAAAAGTCCGCCGCCACTACCGCCACGGCGGCCGCCTTTGGGAAGTGGACGTATTCGCCGGCGCCAATGACGGACTGGTCATCGCCGAGGTCGAGATCGACTCGGAAGATGACGACGTCGAGACGCCTCCGTGGGTCGATCGGGAGGTCAGCGGCGACCCCCGCTTCTTCAACGCCAACTTGGCTCGCCGCCCGTATCCGGAATGGAAGGACGAAATCGCCGATAATCCCCCGAGAACCGGACGCTGAAACGCTTGGGTTATGAATGACGTGCCTCACTGCTGGTCGACCGAGAAATCCTTGGCCGTTGGTGTGCTGGCGGACCTGCGACGTGATTTCCAGGTGGTTGCCGGGAAACCCGAAAACCTTTCGGCTCGCTGCCTGGAGACCTTCGACTGGCGGCTCCTGGGTGAGGTCTGCCGCCGCATCGTTCTACCTCAGGGTGCCCGCCAGCAAGGCTCACGGCGTCAAACGTCTGATTCAGGGCGGCCGCCATCTCGACGGGAAAATCCGCCAATCCGATTACCCCCCCCGCCTGCACGCTCCCCCGCCACACGCGCCTTCCGGGATCTGTGGTTGGAAATCCTTGGAATGCTGTAGGGCGCCCCGGCACGGTTTCGGTCGTTGCTCCAGAGTCGCGAAAACGTATTGGACCTCGATATGGACCGGCGGAATCGAAACGAAACCGCCCGGGAGGATTCCGAGCGCCCACGCCTGAAATCCGCAGTCTCTGGTCTTATCGAACCGCTGGAATAAGTAGCACCGGAGCGACGGAGGAACGGGCCACGTTGTGGCTGACACTGCCAAGGAAGAGTTCACCCGCAAAGCTGCGTCCTTGAGTCCCCATGACGACAAGTTGCACGTTGTGTTCCCGGACCAGACGGGTGATTTCTTCAAACGGCTTCCCATAGCGGATTTCGATCTCGATATAAGGGCCGCCTTTTTTCAGCAGCCTTTCTTTTAGCTCCTCCAGCCGACCGTGATCGATCCTGTTGAACTCCTCGAGGCGCTCCTTGAGGTGTTTCTCCAACTTCACCTTGTCCTGAACGTGGACCAGCGTCACTTTTCTCGCCCCGTTGGCAACCAGTTGCTCGACAAAGGTGAACGCGTTGTCAGCTATCTCCGAGAAATCCGTGGCGAACAAGACATGGTCGTTGAAGCCGCGGCGGGAGACGGGCTCGCAGGCATCCTCTTCGCCCGGCTTGTTTTCGACCGGCACCACCAGGACCGGCTTTTTCGTGTTGTGGATGATGCCATAGGCAACGCCCCCCAGCAGCCGTTCGGCCACAAGTGAGTGCCCCTGTGCTCCAACCACGATCAGGGAGTAGTCCTCCTCGCTCGCGATTCGGGTCACTTCCTGTTTTGGGGAGCCGACGACGATTCTGGCCTCCACCGCAAACCCCTCCTTTTCGAGGAACTCTTTTTGCTCTTTCAGCATCCCTTCGATCGGTTCCGTATGGTAGGACAGGGCGGTCGAAGCCGCCTCGCGATAAGTAAGGGATTGCAAAAGCAGGCATTGTTCCGCCCCGCAGGCTCTTAATGCACCGAGGCAATTTACCACGGCGAATGAGGCGGGGGAAAGGTCGGTTGCTACAATAAAATGTTTAAACATCGGGACGTTCCGTTCTCTACGTGTTCCGCGGTTTCACGGGTTGTTCGTTTTGTCTTTCAGGAAACCAGTGCTTCGTTCGGTTGGCGATCTTGACCAGCGCCAGCATCACCGGGACTTCGACCAACACGCCGACGATCGTGACGAGGACGACAGGGGATGAGGCTCCGAAGATCGTGATGGCTACCGCCACCGCCAGTTCGAAAAAGTTCGAGGCTCCGATCATGCCCGCCGGCGCGGCGACATCGTGACAGATCCGAAGTTTGTTGCTGACGAAGTAGGCGATGAAAAAAATCAGAAAAGTCTGAATGATCAGAGGAATCGCGATCAGCAGAATATGCAGCGGGTTGCCCAGAATGACGTCCCCCTGGAATGAGAAGATGAGGACGAGGGTCAGGAGGAGACCGACGATGGTAACGTTGTTGAACTTGGTGAGAAACCGCTGGTGGAAATACGCTTCACCCTTGCGTTTGATCACGGCGGTCCGGGTCCAGATTCCGCCGGCCAAAGGAATAACCACAAAGAGGATGACCGAGAGCAACAGCGTGTCCCAGGGGATACTGACCCCGCCAATTCCCAGGAGAAGAACCACGATGGGCACGAAAGCGACAAGAATGATCAAGTCATTGGTCGCGACCTGGACGACCGTGTAGGCGGGGCTTCCCCGCGTCAGGTGGCTCCAGACGAAGACCATGGCCGTACAGGGCGCGGCGCCAAGAATGACGGCGCCGGCGAGATAATCCCGGGCCAGCTCATGCGGAATCAAAGCCTTGAAGACAAAGTAGAAGAAAAAGGCCGCGATTCCGAACATGGTGAACGGTTTGATCAACCAGTTGACCGCCCAGGTAACGTAAAGTCCGCGGGGTTCCCTGCGCACATTTTTGATGCT
>SLOW01000026.1 GCA_007132315.1 Opitutales bacterium | reverse complement strand
AGGATCTCCGCCGATTCGAGCCGGACCCGTCCCAGGACCGTGCAGGCGCGCTCCCAGGAATCGGCCGCGAAGAACACAATGTCGCCGTCCTCGATGCCGAGACGCTCGGCCAGGGCGGCCTTTTCCTCGTCCGAGAAAAACTTGACGATGGGCGACTTCCACTCGCCCTTCTGCGCCTTGATGAACGCCAACCCCTTGGCCCCGAGACTCTGGGCGGTTTCGGTGAGGTGGTTCAGTTCACCCTGGGTGAGGTCGGCGAGGCCCTTGGCGTTGAACGCCTTGATCGCACCTCCGTTTTTCAATGTGGAGGCGAAGACCTTGAACTCGGACTTGGCGAACACCTCGCCCACATCCGCCATCTCCAACCCGAAACGGCGGTCCGGCTTGTCGCTGCCGAAACGGCTCATGGCATCGACGTAAGGCATCCGTTCGAACACCCGGGGAACCTCGACCCCCAACACCTCTTTCCAGATCCGCGCGATCAGTCCCTCGATAAGCGCGTACATGTCCTCGCGGTCGATGAACGACATCTCCAGGTCGATCTGGGTGAATTCGGGCTGCCGGTCGGCGCGCAAATCCTCGTCGCGAAAGCACCGGGCCAACTGGTAATACTTCTCAACCCCGGCCACCATCAGCATTTGTTTGAACTGCTGCGGGGACTGGGTCAGGGCGTAGAAATCGCCGGGGTTCAAACGGCTCGGGACGAGGTACTCGCGGGCGCCTTCGGGGGTGCTCTTGAAGAGGAAGGGCGTTTCCACTTCGAGAAACCCCTGTTCGTCGAGGTAGTCGCGGGTGGCCTTTCCGGCGCGGTGGCGGACCCGAATGATCCGCTGCATTTTCGGCCGGCGCATGTCGAGGTAGCGGTAAGTCAGGCGCAGGTCCTCGTTGACCTTGTCGCCCTTGGCATCGTCGATCGGGAACGGGGGCGTCCGCGCGACGTTGTGCACCATCAGTTCCGACGCGGCCACTTCGATTTCCCCGGTGGCGATCTTCCGATTGACCGTTTCCTCCGGCCGCGGACCGACCCTTCCCGTCACCTCGATCACCGATTCGGTTTTCAATTCGGCAGCGCGCTCGGCCAGAGCGCGGTCATCCTCCGGATTGAACACCACCTGCGTCACGCCTTCGCGATCGCGCAGATCGACGAAGTTGATCCCCCCGTGATCGCGCACCGAATCCACCCACCCAATGAGAGTCACCGTCTCCCCGACGGAACTCGCGTTCAATTGGCCGCAGTGATGCGTTCTCTTCATAATTCGCCTTCAATCAATTGTGAAAAACAGGCAGACAAGCACCCGGCACCGGCCGGGTCAAACCCTTTGGGGACCGAGTCCGGATCCGGAGGGCCATACCGCATGGTCGCGCCTCCGGGGAACGCGGGTCATCCCGCCCGCACCGGCCCTGAAACAAAGCACGCCTTGCCGGCTGGCGGCCCGGGAGCGCCGCCCTCCATCAAGGAGGATTTCGCTCTTCCGTGAATGGTACTCGCTCATTTTGTCATAGTGGGGCGCGGGGAGTCCGTCGGGCTCGGGCTAACGCCTCAACCCGACGGGTTGCCGGGTCTTGATTCAACCCGCCCTGTTCCTGTAATGGATGGACATGCCGAAAACCCGCCGCAAGACGTCCGCTCCGCCCGATCCTCGCCGGTTCTGGATCAGCCGGGACGGGGTCATCGTTTCCCAGAAGAAGCTGAACGCCGAGGTCGTGCGGCTGGAAGTCCGCTTTCCGGTCCCGGATCCGGGGGAGCGGGCCTTCCTCCAGGAGCGGCTGGAGAATCTCCACTTCAGCGAGCGAAGCCGCCTGGCGCGGGTCGGCACGGAGGTCCTGCTCAAATCGGTGCCCGTCATTCGCGAGCGCAACGTGTACGCCAGCTGCGAAGCGTTCGTCATCGATCGCCGATTCCCGACCCACAACTGTTTCGCCCGGCTCCTCAAACCCGGCGTGCGCGTCGGGCGCCTGTTCCACGCTCCGGAAGCCAGCAAACTGACCTCCAACCAGATCTGGGAAGCGGTCAACGAAAACCGCATCAAACTTCCCGATACCGTCTCCATCGACCGGTTCGGCAAAGTCTATTTCACCCCGCATCGCGCCTCCTACTCGCTTCCGCCGAATATCCCGGAGCACGAACTGGCGGCATTGGTCTCCGACGACCGCCCGCGTTCCTACCTCGACAAGATCCAGACCTGCGAACCCGTCGAAAACCTCGCTATCCCCCCGCGAGCTGGAATTCTCACGAGCTGTTCCATGTATCTGCCCGAGCATTACGTGGTGCTCCAACGCAACAGCGATCATTTCGGGGTGCACACCGGGGCGGTGCTGCTCGACCCGGTCAAGACCTTCGGCGCCAACGTGATGCTGGAGATTTACAACGCCAGCGACCAGACGGTGGTCAACCCGGTGGTATCGCTCGACATCTACAGCGCGCCGCGTCCGAGCCGCACGGAGATCGACTCCCTGCGGGCGAAGCGCGCTTCCCTCCACCGCGAACTCGGCGGCCTCTACCGCAAGCTGACCGACAGACCCAGGGAAAGCGACAAACGGGTGAGGCCGCGGGCCAACCTGGCGCTGCGCGGCCAGAGCGCCTGGGACACAAACGAAAGCCTGGTCCTGCGCCTCACCGACAACGACAACCGCCTGCACGCGCTGCGGGATGGTTTCCGGGGTTACCAGACGTTGTCCCAGGCGCTGAGCGAAATCGACGGCGAAGCCGACACGCTGGTCATGGAGACCTTTCCCAACCTCAGCGAGCACATCGAAATTCTCGCACGGGGAAAAAGCCTTCGGCTGCGCCGGCTGATTTTTCGCAAAGCATCGCGCACCCACCGCTTTTTCCTCCCCGAGATCGCCCAGGCCCAACTCCAGACCTACCGCGAACTCGGCCTCGACGTGTACTGGTACAACGAAACCCTCGGAGACCTCTTCCGGCACACCTACAAACGCGACCGTGGCTTCTTTATCCGCGAAGAACAGATCCGGGCCTTTCAGGCCTCCACCATTCTGGCTTTCTACGGCTCAGGGGAAGAGTTGTCGAACGCCGAGAAGGACAACATGGAACATCTTCTCACCGGGCTGGTTGAATTCTTCGGACACCGGGCCGGCGTCCTCACCGGCGGCGGCGGCGGAATCATGGCGCACGCCAACGACGTGGCCGAACGCCACAGGTGCCTGCGGGGCGCCTGCTTTCTCGAACTCGAGGCGGTGGAGGACGTCATCCAGGTCGATTTCTTCAACACCTTCCAGGAAACCGCCCGGCACAACCGTCAGAAGTGGTTCGAACTGGCTGATTTCTGCATATTCAACGTCGGCGGCGTGGGCACGCTGGAGGAAATCGGCATCGAGTTGTGCAATCTGAAACTGGGCATCCGCCCGCGCGCGCCCATGGTCTTCTTCAGCGACCGCCACTGGGAGTCCCTGCGCGGCCAGGTCGAGCAAATGGTCGAGACCGGACGCGTCTCCAAATGGATCCTCGATTACCTCCTCTTCACAGGCGACCCGGAAGAGGTCGTCCGGTTCTATCGGGAGAAACTCCAAGTCCTGTGATTCGGAGTGTCTTTCCGTGAGGATCAACCCGGCGTTAAAACGCAGGGTTATTTTCAAATTGTGCCAACCGGACAAGCTCGCCCTTCCCTCGCCCCATTCACCGCCTCGTCCCACTTCCCGCCGGAGGCCGCTCCGTGAGGAGCGGGTCCGCCTGCGACCCGGTACACCACCCTGTCCTCACGGACAGGCCTACGCGAAATCCCACGTCCCGCGTCCCTCGTCAACCCTCAATCTCGATCAGCAGGGCGGTGGTGTTGTCGCGCCCGGAGGCAGTGACACTTTCCCGAACCAACCCCTCCGCCGGACTCACGTCGCCAAGCCGCTCCGGCCGGTCGCGCACCAAGTGATCGATGCCGTTGGGTGAGATCCCGTCCATCAGACCGTCGCTACAGATGACGAAACGGTCGCCCGGCTCGTAACCGACCGCGCCGTGCTGCGGATCAATCCGCTGGCTGCCCGCCGTAAGCGCCTGGCTGAGCTGGTTGCGAGCGGGATGAAAGCGCGCCTGCACCTCGGTGATCTGGCCCGTTCGAAGCAGCCAGCCGACATGGGTGTGATCCTCGGTGAGCTGCTTGATTCCGCCGGCCCGGGGCAGGTAATATATTCGACTGTCGCCGACATGGCAGAAATGCATCCATTCGGGCTGAAACCAACACAGGCTGAGCGTGGTTCCCATGTCACGACACTCTTCATACGCCCGGCCCATGCCGATAATGGCCTGATGGATCTCGCCGAAGAGGTGATCCAGCAGGTCGGCGGACCCTCGGCGCATGCCCATGGCGTCGAGCCGGTAAACCGTCGGCAACAACTCCGCGATCTTTTCGGTGGCGATGCTGCTGGCGAACTCACCCGCTTTGTGACCGCCCATGCCGTCGCTCACGGCGAAGATAAAATCCCCGCGCGCGAAACTCGACTCCCCCACTTTCCCAAGGCGCGCCACCTCGCGCGCGTCCAGGCTCAGGGCCAGGAAGGCGTCTTCATTGTTCTTCCGGAAACGTCCGACGTCGGTCGTGCCCGACCAACGCAACAACATATCCAACGGCTTTGATTCTTTGTTTTCGGGTTCGTTCGCGGCCATGCTCACGTGTTCTTCAAGAGGTCCGTTCTTCATCCGTTCCCCCCGGTCGCCTCAACGTCCTTGAGGAGCAAACCCTCGCCCGTCTCCGGAATCAAGGCGAATTCAAAATCGATGATGCAGAACCGTCCGTTTTGCGGACTGTAGGTGATGTTGCGCGCGGCCCGGTCGTCGTGGACCACCCCGTACCCGGCCAGTTCGTCGAACAGCTCGTTCATTTTTTCCTCACTGATCCGGCTGACGATCCGTCCGGCGTTCGTGGTGATCAGGTAGAGCTCCTCGGGATGCTCCTCCACCACGCGGGGCACAAAATCGCAACCCCGTTTCTCCAGGTACTTTAAAACCCGCAACTCGTTTTCGTAACGTTCCTTAGCCTTCGGGCCGCGGTAGCGCTTGTGCACCAGACCATCATAGCCCACATGGACCAGCGCCACGGCCGAATCCTTCATCTCTCGCATGAATACAATGCCCCCATTCTTTCTGTTTATGAACAAAACCCATCATCGATTGGTCAAAATCAGCCATTTCGAACCCGTTTCCAGACCTGGCATGGCACTTGCTACTTCCCTGCTCGTTGAATTAATCTCGTCCTCCCGGGGGGTTTTGCAAGCGGGATTCAGAAACTCTGAGAAACAAACACCTAAACTATGGCTAAGTACAAGCTCGAATACGTCTGGCTCGATGGATATCAGCCGGTTCCCAATCTGCGCGGAAAAACCCGCCTCGCCGAAGAGGCGCCCAAGTCGGTCGAAGACTGTCCCATGTGGGGCTTCGACGGCAGTTCGACCCAACAGGCCGAAGGACACAGTTCCGACTGCATGCTCAAGCCGGTCGGGCTGTATCCCGATACGGATCGTGGCGAAAAATGCTTCATCGTTCTCTGTGAAGTGATGATGCCCGACATGAAGACGCCGCATCCATCCAACATGCGCGCCACCGTCGAAAACAACGAGGACGCCTGGTTCGGTTTCGAACAAGAGTACTTCCTGTTTCGCAACAAGCGCCCGCTGGGCTGGCCGACGGACGGTTTCCCCAACCCCCAGGGTGAATACTACACCGGCGTCGGCTACGCCAACGTCGGCGAAGTGGCCCGCAAGATGGTCGATAAACACCTCGACCTGTGTCTCGACGCCGGAATCAACCACGAGGGAATCAACGCCGAAGTCGCCAAAGGCCAGTGGGAATTTCAGATTTTCGCCAAAGGCTCGAAGAAGTGCGCCGACGACCTGTGGGTCGCCCGCTACCTTCTCCTGCGTCTTTGCGAACGCTACGGCGTCGATGTCGAATGGCACTGCAAGCCATTCCTGGGCGACTGGAACGGCTCCGGCATGCACTGCAACTTCTCCACCAAGTTCATGCGCGAAACCGGCGGCGAAGCCTACTTCAAGAAGCTCATGGACGCGTTCGAAAAGAACAAGGACGAGCATATCGCCGCTTACGGCCCGGACAACCACCTGCGCCTGACCGGGCTCCACGAGACCCAGTCCATCGACAAGTTTTCCTGGGGCGTCGCCGACCGCGGCGCGTCCATCCGGGTGCCGCACCCGTTCGTCAACAACGGATACAAAGGTTACCTGGAGGACCGCCGACCGAACTCGCAGGGGGATCCCTACCAGATCGCCGCGCGCATCCTGAAGACCATCTCGGAGGTTCCGACCTCCTGAGGCACACACGAATCCCGTCGATCACAACACGGCTCGCCAGGAGGGTGTCGGGCTTAGGCGGCAGCCGAAGTCCGACAGGCTGCCAGAGCAGGCGACCGGCTTCGGCCGGTCGCCTTTTTTCTTATTCTCCGCTTGCCATCGGCCTCTGATTCTGCTGGGGTTTGCGATTCACCCGCTCAAAACAGGAGGTCGCAGTATGAAAATGAGTCACCCGCACAACATTCTTCGCAACGCGAATCGGCCTCCGGCGGCATGGGTGACGGGGGTTGTCAGACGACGAACCTGAAGCTCCGACTTTCCCCACCCCCATTTCCCCGAGGCCCGCGGCGTTTTCCGTCCGCCGGGTTTTTCCCGTTGACGGCTCCGAGACCGCCGCACCGGACGTTTTTCCGTCGCCCCGCTCCAACTCGTCTCATGCCACTTTCCCGTGAACACATTACGAACCGAACGCAATCGCGACATCATCCGTCGCTACACCGAACAGCCCGACACCCTGCCGCCGGAATCCCGCCGCCGGATCGAAGACGCCTGCGGGGGTGAACCGGTGCAGCTCTACGCGCTGGCCGACCTCGACCACGCCTTCCAACTGCGCACCGATTGGGTCGCCCTCACCCCCGGCCACCTGGTGATCCTCCGGGAAAATCCGGCCGGCGGCGAGCCGGCCATCGACGTCGTTCCGCTCCCGGCCGCGCAAGAAGTCAAAGAAACACCCGGTCTGACCTGCACCCGCGTGATCGTAAGCGGCGAACCGGGACGCCCGTCCCTGGTCGAATTCCGTTACAGCCAGCGGCAACGGCGCACCATGGGCGCGCTGCTGTACCTACTGCGCCGGAGAATCGAGGGTGAAGAAGACGACGTCACCGATGCCGACGCCGTCTATGCCGAAGGGGTGGCTCAACCGATTCGCGAGGCACAAGCCAGCGTGGCGGTCAACCGCGCCGCCGTCGCCTGGCGCCTGCTCGCCTACCTGAAGCCCTACAGCAAACAGGTCACGCTGGGAATGCTCGCCGCCGCCGTCATGACGGTGGTGGGGCTGGCTCCGCCCTACCTCACCGGGTACATCATTGACAACGTCATCCGTCCGTTTCAGGACGGACACCTCACCCAGGAAGACGCCCGCGACATGGCCCTGGTCACCATCGCCGGACTGGCCGCGGTGTTCATCACCCGCGAGGCCATGACCTGGGTCCGGCTGCGCAAGATGGCCGTGCTGGGCGAACACGTAGCCCGCGACCTGCGCAACGACCTCTACGAACACCTGCACAAGCTGAGCGTCGGATACTTCTCCTCCAAACAGACCGGCAGCATCATCAGCCGCGTCAGCTCCGACACCGACCGGATCTGGGACTTCATTGCCTTCGGCGTGGTGGAAGTCTCCCTGTCCCTCCTCTTGCTGCTGGGTCTGGGCTGCGTACTCATCCTGCTCGACTGGCAACTCGGCCTGCTGATGGCGCTGCCCGTTCCGCTGATGCTCTACCTGATCTACCGCAACGGGCGCGGCATGCAGCGCATGTTCCTGCGCGCCTGGAGAAAGTGGTCGAACCTGACCGACGTGCTCTCCGACACCATCCCGGGCATCCGCGTGGTGAAAGCGTTCAACCAGAGCGAATACGAAAAGGGCCGCTTCGGCTACCGCAACCGGACGGTCACAAACGAATTCTTCCGTATCCACCACCGTTGGACGGCCTTCTGGCCGTTCCTGCTGCTGTTCGTTCACGCCATGACGGTCACGGTATGGTTCTTCGCGCTGCCACGGATCCTCGGCGACGAACCGACCCTGACGGCGGGCACCTTCGTCTCGTTCCTGCTCTACCTCGGCATGTTTTTCCAGCCGATCGAAGTGTTCGGTCAGATGTCCCGAATGGTCAATCGCTCGATCAGTTCGGCCCACCGGATCTTCGAGGTGCTCGACACCGAACCCGACCTGACCGACACCGCGGACCCGGTGCGGCTGGACGACGTGAAGGGCGACGTTGTCTTCGAAAACGTGACCTTTTCCTACGATCCCGTGCGCCCGATCATCAAGGGCATTTCGTTCCGGGTTCAACCCGGCGAAATGATCGGACTGGTTGGTCCATCGGGTTCGGGCAAAACCACCATTATCAACCTGGTGGCCCGTTTCTACGATCCGACCGGCGGCCGCATTCTGGTGGACGGGCACGACCTGCGGGAAATCGACTCCGGTCTCTACCGGCAAAGCATCGGGATGGTGTTGCAGGATCCCTACCTCTTTCACGGCAGCATTCTCGACAACATTCGCTACGGCCTGCACGAGGCATCCATCGCCCAGGCGGTCGAAGCCGCGCGCGCGGCCAACGCCCACGACTTCATCTGCAACCTCTCCCACGGGTACGACACCATCGTGGGCGAGCGCGGCCACACGTTGTCCGGCGGCGAACGCCAGCGGATCTCCATCGCCCGCGCCATCCTGCACAACCCGCGTATCCTGATTCTCGATGAGGCCACCAGCAGCGTGGACACCGAGACCGAACGGAAAATTCAGGAAGCGCTCGACCGCCTCGTCGCCGGACGCACCGTATTCGCCATCGCCCACCGGCTTTCGACGCTCACCCGGGCCTCCCGGCTGTTCGTGATCAAGGACGGCAGGCTGGTCGAACAGGGCCGGCACGAGGAACTGCTCGGCAAGCCGGACGGCGTGTATCGAAAACTTCACGACATGCAGCGCGAACTCCACGAGATGT
>SLOW01000084.1 GCA_007132315.1 Opitutales bacterium | reverse complement strand
TCATGTGCCTGCTGGGCACCCTGTACGCGCTGAAAGTCGAAAACACCGGCGAACACGTCGCCGCCTGGACTTACGTGGCCGGCTCGCTCGGGGTCATTTACGCGGGCGATTTGCTCGTGCTGTTCCTCTTTTGGGAGTTGATGGCGGTCTCTTCGGTCTTCCTGATTTGGGCGCGGCGAACGCCCCAATCGCTTGCCGCCGGATTCCGGTATCTCCTTGTCCATACGGCGGGCGGATTGGTTTTGCTCACCGGCATCGTCCTCTACGGCGCATCGCAAGGGGGGGATTTCAGTTTCAACGGGTTCTCGCCCGACGATGTCTCGCTTGCGGTCTGGTTGATTCTTGCCGGATTCCTTCTCAACGCGGCGGTGCCCCCGCTCCATGCCTGGCTGCCCGACGCCTATTCCGCCGCCACCTTCAGCGGTTCGGTCTTCCTGTGCGCCTTCACGACAAAGACGGCGGTGTACGCCCTCTGCCGGGGATTCGCCGGGTTTGAGATTCTCATCGTCCTCGGAGTCATCATGGCGCTTTACGGCGTCGTTTACGCCTTCCTGGCCAACGATCCCCGGCGCCTGCTCTCCTACCACATCGTCAGCCAGGTGGGCTTCATGGTGGCCGGGGTCGGTATCGGAACGGCGATGGCGATCAACGGAACCATCGCCCACGCCTTCACGCACATTCTCTACAAAGGACTGCTCTTCATGGGAACGGGCGCCGTCCTGTTCATGACCGGCAGAAGCAAGTTCACCGAACTCGGCGGGTTGTACGCCAGGATGCCGTGGACCATGTTCTTCACCCTCATCGGAGGGCTGTCCATATCCGCCTTTCCGTTCTTCAGCGGCTTCATAAGCAAATCGATGACCATCGCCGCCGGCTACGAGGCCCACCACTACTGGGCGGTTTACCTGCTCATGATCGCCTCCGTGGGGACGTTCCTCCACACCGGGCTCAAGCTCATCTACTTCACCTGGTTCGGGGAGAGGCGCGCGTCCGAGGAAACCTGGAGGAAGGCCGCGGACCCGGGCTGGAACATGAACGCCGCGATGGGCGCCACCGCGTTCCTCTGCTTTTTCATGGGAATCTTTCCGGGATCGCTGTATCGCCTGCTCCCCTACGCGGTGGACTACCAACCGTACACCTCCTACCACCTTTCGGAGTCGCTCCTGCTGCTGCTCTCCGCCGCCCTCGGTTTCGCTCTCCTTCGGAACAAGCTGGCGCCGACGGCCTCCGTCACGCTCGACCTGGACCGTTTCTACCGGGTGGCCGGACACGCGATCCTGCGTTTGGCACAGACCCCGCTCCAACTCGTCGACCGCGCCTGGGGCAATCTCCACGAGAGGGGCGGCATCCTCCCGCTCATGCGCTCCGCCTTGCTCATGGCGGTCTTCGACAACCGTGTGATCGATCGCGCCGTCGACGGCACCGCCCACTCAGTGCGCGAACTCGGATCCCGCCTGCGCCCGCTCCAGCGGGGCTCCCTGCAGCAAAGCCTCACCTTGGTTTTCGCCGCCCTGGCGCTAATGCTCCTGGTGTTTTTCCTCTTCGCCCGATGACCGCAGTTCCATGAACCTGACCGAATCCAGCACCGCGTTTTCCTTCCTCAGCGTCCTCGTCTTCGCGCCCCTCGTGGCGGCGGCGATCGCCCTGGTGCTGCGCGACGAACGCCGGGTGCGCCAATGGACGCTCCTGGCCACCGCAGCCATCGGCGTCTTTTCACTGTTCCTCCTCCGCGGTTTCGAAGCCTCCACTGCGGAGTTCCAGTTCGTCGAGCACCGCGAATGGATTCCCCACCTCGGGATGTACTATACGCTCGGGATCGACGGCATCAGCCTCCTCCTGGTTCTCCTCACCACCCTCATCACACCGTTCTGCGTCATCGCCTCGTGGACCGTCGTAAAACTCCGCTCGAAGGAGTTCATGATCTGCCTGCTGATCATGCAGACCGCTATGACCGGCGTTTTCACCGCCCTCGACTTCGTCCTCTTCTTCATCTTCTGGGAGGCGATGTTGATTCCGATGAGCATCCTCATCGGGGTCTGGGGCGGACCGGGACGCGTCTATGCGGCGATCAAGTTCTTCATCTACACCATGGCGGGATCGGTCCTGCTCATCGTGGCCATCATCGCCCTGCGCCTGGAAACGGGCACCTTCAGCATACCCGCCCTGATGGACCAGCCCTACGACCGCAGTTTCCAGCTCTGGATCTTCGGCGCGTTCTTCATCTCCTTTGCCATCAAGGTGCCGATGTTCCCCTTCCACACCTGGCTGCCCGCCGCGCACGTGGAAGCCCCCACCGCCGGGAGTGTGCTGCTGGCAAGCATTCTCCTGAAGATGGGAGCCTACGGCTTTCTTCGCTTTTGCCTGCCCATTACCCCGCTGGCCACGATCCACTTCGCGCCCGCGATCCTCTGGCTCTCGGTCGCGGCCATCCTCTACGGAGGCCTGACCGCGCTCGCGCAGTCCGATCTCAAGAAAATCGTCGCCTATTCCAGCGTCGCCCACATGGGCTTCGCCACTCTGGGCATCTTTTTGCTGGTCCACCACGGAACGATCGGGGGCGCCCTGGTGATGATCAACCACGGCGTGACCACCGGCGCGCTCTTCATCGCGGTCGGCATCGTGTACGAGCGCGTCCACTCGCGCGACCTCGCACGCGCCGCCGGCCTGGGAAGGCAGATGCCCATCTTCGCCTTCTTTCTCGGCATCTTCTGCCTTTCCTCCCTCGCCTTCCCCGGCACCAACACCTTTATCGGCGAGTTCCTCGTCCTCGCCGGAGCCTTCGAGACCTCACTGATCCTCGCTCTTGCAATCGTTCCGGGCATCATCGTCGCGGCGGCCTACAACCTGCGCATCCTCCAGCGCGTGGCCTACGGCGGCACCAAAAACCCGGATCACTCGGGGGTCGCCGATCTGGGAACGAGGGAGATTCTTCTCCTGACACCGTTTCTCGTATTCATTCTGTGGATCGGTCTTCAACCCGGTCCGTTCATCGGTCTGATGGAAGCCAGCATCCAGAACATCCTCGACATCGTCGCGCGCTCATCCGGCGCGTTGAACCCCTGACGCACTGAACGACCCGATCTATTCCGCACGCACTCATGTCCGACGCGCAAACCAACAGCTTCATCGCCTTCCTTCCGGAAGGGATCCTCCTTCTCGGGATCCTCGCGCTTTTCGGCGTCACCCTCGGAACGAACCGGGTTGGCGCGGCCCGGCACGTCTCCGTGGCAACCGCGATCGCGCTGGCGCTCGCCTGCGCGGCGACATTTAAAGCCGAAGCCGTCCTCTTCGACGGAGCCTACCGCGTCGACGCCTTCTCCCAATGGCTGAAACTCGTCTTCGCCCTCGGCTACCTGGGCTGCGTTGTCATCGGAAATCACCTGAAGGACATCCGCGCGGACATCCGCCCCGAGTATTTCTTCCTTCTCGCCACCAGCGTCATGGGGTTCGTGCTTCTGGCCGGCAGCGTCGATCTCATCACCCTGGTAGTCGCCCTCGAGCTGTCGTCCTTCCCGCTCTTCCTCCTCATCGCCATGCGCCGGGAAGCCAAGGGCCGGCGCTCGCAGATGGAGTCCGCCATCAAGTACATGATGTTTGGAATCGCCGCCAGCGGAATCATGCTCTTCGGAATGGGCTACCTGTACGGGCTGACCGGCACCACCTCGCTCCCTCTGCTGGTCGAACGACTCCAACCGGTGATGCACACCCCGCTGGCGATCACCGGAGTGATTCTGACGATGGCGGCGTTTTTTTACAAGCTGGCGGTCTTTCCCTTCCACTTCTGGACGCCCGATGTGTACCAAGGCGCCTCCAATGAAACCACCGCCATCATCGCCTCCCTCCCCAAAGTCGCCGCGGTCCTCCTCTTGTTGCGCTTCGCCGGGGCCGCCACTCCCGAGGCCCAAACCCTCGCCGTCATGCTCGCCATCCTGGCGATCGGCTCCATGTTCTTCGGCAACCTCCTCGCCCTCGCCCAGACCGATTTCAAGCGCCTGCTCGGATTTTCCGCCATCGCCCACGCGGGCTACACCCTGCTCGGACTGGTGGCCCTCGAGGAAGCCGGCTTCACCGCCTCCCTGTATTACGTGACCGGGTACCTCTTCATGATTCTCGCCTGCTTCACGGTCATCACGCGGGTGTCCCGGGACGGTGCCAATCTCCCCATCAGCGCCCTCGCCGGCCTTCACAAACGTTCCCCGCTGCTCGCTGCGACCCTGCTGGCCGGAGTCTTCTCCCTCGCCGGAATGCCGCCCTTTGTCGGCTTCATGGGCAAATTCTCCCTCCTCACCGCCGCCCTGCAGCAAGGATTTCTCTGGCTCGTGCTCCTGGCCGTCCTCAACACGGTCATCGCGGTGTATTACTATTTGCGTGTGGTGCACGCGGCGTTCTTTACCGAACCGTCCGGCGATGCGGACACCTCGCCCATTCACCTCGATCCCGCCGCCCGCGTGCTCTGCCTCTTGCTTATCGCGGTCATCATCGGCCTCGGCACGGTTCCGGGACTGTTTCTCGACACCATCGCCGACTCGCTGTCGTCGATCTTCCCCCCATCCTGACCGCCATCAGCCCGGAACGCTTCCTGATTTGACGATCTCCGGACCGGCGACAATATTCAGTCGCCGACAGAATCGTTGTCGGCACAGCGGAGAATCATGAAAGCTTATCAACTGAGACTGGAAGGGGAGACACCCCGTTTGATATCGACCGAATTGCCCGACCCGAAACCGGCCGCCGGGAAGGTGGTCGTGCGGCTGCGGGCCACGTCGCTGAATTACCGGGACCTCATGATCCTCGGCTGCGGTTACGCACGGGGCGCGAACCACCCGGTAATTCCGCTGTCCGACGGCGCCGGCGAGGTGGTCGCGTTAGGCGACGGGGTGACGCGCTGGCAGGCGCCCGACGCATACGATTATCTGCAAAACGGCGCCCACTTCGGCAAAGTGGTCGTTTCCGTGCACTGAACACGTTCCCGTCGGGTAAAGCCGGCGTAACGCGACGAGATGGCAAAAAATCCGAATCCACAAGGCAAGGGCCTGGTTCCCGTCCTGTCCGTCCTCGCGGAAGGCAAGACGGCTGCCGCCCACGTTCCCCCGAAAGAGATCGATCAGATCTCTGTCGAACTGTTCACCTCGCTCTTCGTACTGCGAAGCGACTTCAAGTTTCGGCCGGTTCCGGGACAGACCTACACACTCTATCAGAAGGACGGTCGATTCCGGCTATCGCTGGTGGCGCAGCACGAATGGGAGGGAAACCTTTTCGGCAAGGTGGTGGGCGAGTGTAAGCTCCAGTCGGACATGACCTGGACCCTCAAGCTTTCAGAGGAAGCCGGCCGGGACGAGGCGTTGCTGGCTTACATCGAAAAAGAACGCCTGGCGTTCGACCAGCGCGTCCGCAACGCGAAGACCATGGAGGATATTCTGCCGGAGTACGATGAATCCCAGGTATTCTACCAGCGCGCATACAGTCACGTTTTGGCTCATTCGCTCCGCAGCTCCATGCTCCGGGCCGGCATCGCCGCCCTCCCGTTCGCCGAAGCCAACGCCCCGCAACGGCGGACGTTGCCGGAAGAGGCGGAATAACACCGAAAGCGAGGATCTCGAACGTTGTTTGAGCGAATGAAGGATACAAACAACCAGGCAAACGCCGCACGCGCGCCGGCTCTTTTCGTTTACGGAACCCTGCGCCGGGGATTCGGGAACCCGTTCGCCCGGCGGCTTCGGCGCGAGGCCAGCCACCTGACGACCGGCACATTGTCCGGATTTCATCTGGTTGATGTGGGCCACTACCCCGGACTGGTCCGCTGCGAGGATCCGGCCCATTGTGTGACGGGCGACCTGTTCCGTCTTCCGGATCACCCTGAGCCGCTCCTGGCGGAGCTCGACGCCTACGAAGGCTGTTCGACCGACCCCGACGTCCCCGGCGAATACGTGCGGGAAACGGCTCGCGTGAACACCGGCGGAGAATCCCCCGTTGCGGCCTGGATCTATCGCTTCAACCGGAATGCTTCCCATCTCCCGGTCGTTCCGGACGGGGATTATCTCGCCTACCGGGGCCTGTGCGAACGCTGCGGACGCGCAGGGGCGGAGAAATTCGGCGGCTTGATCCTGTGCGGCGCCTGTATCGAAGCCGCCGGTTCCTGCTGCACCGAATTCGACTCCGACGACTGATTCACCCGTTTCCAACGCCCCTTAAAGGGCGGCCCGCGTTGAAATTGCTCTGGCTGAAATCGATGCTTCCGGAGCAAATGTCTCCGGTTTGACGTTGCGTTTGCATCCGGAGGCGATCGATAATCCACTGAAGATCGAATAACGTTCCGAGAACGCCCGGACCCAACTCCCTTAATGAAACCGAGCGCCGAAACATTCGTCCGTTCCATTCTCGCCCGAGCGGGCATCGAGGTCAACGGAAGCCGTCCCTGGGATTTCCAGGTTCACGATTCCCGCGTATTTCGACGTCTCGCGGCCGGAGGTTCGCTGGCGGCGGGTGAGGCGTACATGGACGGCTGGTGGGGCGCGACCGCCCTCGACCGTTTCTTCGAGCGCCTGCTTCGCGCCCGCCTGGAGACCTCCGTGATCCGTCCGGTATCGGTCCTGGGCGGCCTGCTCGCGCGCCTGGGTAACCCCCAGAGCCGCCGGCGCTCCCTCCGCGTGGCGAAAACCCACTACGATCTCGGCAACGCTTTTTACGAGGCGATGCTCGACCCAAAGTGGATGCAGTACACCTGCGCCTACTGGCGACGGGCCGCCACACTGGCAGAGGCGCAGGAAGCGAAACTCGATCTCGTTTGCCGCAAGCTCGCTTTAAAACCGGGGCATACGGTGTTGGAGCTCGGCGGCGGATGGGGCGGTTTCGCCCGGTACGCCGCCGAAAACTACGGCGCCTCGGTCACCGTTTACAACATCTCGCAGCAACAGGTACTCTCGGCCCGCGAGCGCTGCCGGGACCTCCCGGTCACCATCCACCAGCGGGATTACCGCGATGCCGAGGGTTCGTTCGACCGTGTGGTTTCGATCGGCCTGTGCGAACACGTGGGTCCGGGCAATTACAGCAAATTTCTGCTACTCAAGGCCCGCTGTCTCAAGGAGGACGGTCTGGCGCTTCTCCATACCATCGGCTCCAACTTCACCAAGACATGGAGCGACCCCTGGATCGAACGTTACATCTTCCCGGGCGGTTTCCTGCCCTCCCTGCGCCAGCTCACCTCCGCCGCCGAGCCGTTCTTCGTCACAGAAGACGTTCACAACTTCGGCGCCGACTATGACCCGACCCTCATGGCCTGGTACGAAAATTTTTCCAGAAACTGGCCGCATTTCCGTGATAAGTACGGCGAACGCTTTCGGCGCATGTGGGAGTATTACCTGCTGTCGTGCAGCGGCGCCTTCCGCGCGAGAAAAATCCAGCTGTGGCAATTCGTGTATTCAAAAAAAGGAGTCGAAGGCGGCTACCCGTCCGTCCGTTGACGCGGGAGCGTCCCGCGCCGCACCCAACCGATGCATACCGGAGCAAACACAACACCCGCCGATCCAAAGCGCGCCGCCCACGAGGCCCGGCGTGAAAGACTGATTTCCGAGTTTCACCGCGCCCGGGACGCAGGGCGGCCGATCCGGCTGAAGAAGGCGACATCGAACCTCTTTCGCGATCGTCGCCGTGCGGATCGCGCGTCACTCGACGTGCGGGACTTCACCCATGTGCTGGATGTGAACCCGGCGGAAGGCTGGGTCGATGTCGAGGGCATGATCCGGTACGAAACCCTGGTTGACGCGCTGCTCCCCCGCAGGCTGATGCCGGCCGTGGTGCCGGAACTCAAGTCGATCACGGTTGGTGGGGCCATTTCGGGCGGCGGTATCGAATCCTCGTCCTTCCGCCACGGATTCGTCCACGAAACGGTGCTGGAAATGGATATTCTCACCGGCGCCGGAGAAATTGTCATCTGCCGTCCGGACAACGCGCACGCCGACCTCTTTTTCGGATTTCCCTGTTCCTACGGCGCGCTCGGGTATTGCCTGCGGGCCCGGATCCGCACGATGCCGACCCGGCCTTTCGTGCATCTGCGGCACCAGGCGTTTTCTAGAATCGAGTCATTCGTCGCCGAAATGATGAACGCCTGCCGAGCCGGCCGGACATCGGACGGGAAGCCTGCATTCATCGACGGCACCGCATTCTCGGACCGGAGCTTTGTCCTGACAACGGGAACCTGGTCGGACGAAGCGCCCCGGACCAGTGACTATACCGGCGACAACATCTACCACCGGTCGCTCCGGGAAAAATCGGAGGACTGGCTCACGGTCAAAGATTACCTGTGGCGCTGGGACACCGACTGGTTCTGGTGTTCGCGCGCCTTCGGCGCCGAGCATCCCGTCCTGCGCCGGGTGTACAAATCGCTCGGGCTGCTGCGTTCAACGGCGTACTGGAAGATCAAAGCATTCCTGCGGCGCTCGGGTCTGTTCGCCCTGCTACGCCTCGACCGCGGGGTCGAGTACGTCATTCAGGACGTCGAAATACAGGCCGAACGCGCCGGTGAATTCCTCGCTTTTCTGCTGCGGGAAATCGGCATCCTGCCGGTATGGGTGTGTCCGGCCCAGGGATCGGAAGGCGGCCCCCGTTTTCCCCTTTATCCGACCGACCCCTCAAAACTTTACCTGAACTTCGGCTTCTGGGGCGGGGTGCCGTCGGAACATCCGCCCGGCCATTTCGACCGGTTGGTCGAGGCCAAAACGATCGAACTCGGCGGGTGGAAATCGCTTTACTCCACCTCGTATTTCGAACCGGACACCTTCGAGCGACTTTACGACGAATCCCGCTGCCGCAGCTTAAAGCAGCGCTACGACCCCGACAAGCGGTTTCCCGACCGTTACGCAAAATGCGTTCGGACGAGTTGAATTGTGGATTGCGAATTTAGCCCCTTATTTCTGAAATCTTGCGCGAAACGCGCAAAATATTTCAAAAGGTGCTCCCATCGTAGCGCGCCGCTTCAGCCAGCGCCCGTCCGCCTCTTCGGGCTCACGGAACTGCGCTGG
>SLOW01000196.1 GCA_007132315.1 Opitutales bacterium | reverse complement strand
GGAGTTCTTCGAGGAAATCGAGAGCTTCCTCGCTTACCTGGAATTGGAGAAAGGCCTCTCGCCGCACACCGTCGCCGGTTACCGGAACGACCTGGCGGGCTGCGCCGGATTCCTGAAAAGAAAGAAGCTCAACGGCTGGCGGGAGACGGCTCCCCACCATCTGACCGACTGGATCTATTCGCTCAGTGAAGCGGGATACGCCGTCAGCAGCCTGGCGCGAAAACTGACCGCGCTGCGCGTGTTCGCCCGTCACCTGATCCGGGAGCGGATCCTGGAAAACGATATGACCGAACTGCTCTCCTCGCCGAAACTCACCCGCCGCCTTCCCGGCTCGCTGACCGCGCGCGAAGTGGAGAGGCTCCTGGAAGCTCCCAACCCCGCCAAACCCTACGGGCTGCGCGACCGGGCTTTTCTGGAGCTCTTTTACGCCAGCGGGCTGCGAGTGACGGAGCTCTGTTCGTTGACGCTGCAACAACTCGACCTCGAGAACGGCCTCGTCCGCGTGTACGGGAAAGGCTCCAAGGAACGCGTGGTACCCGTGGGAGCCAAGGCGATCGACGCCCTGGAACGTTACCTCGCCTCCGGCCGGCCGGCCTTCATCAAGGCAAAGACCGGAAGCGCGGTTTTCCTGAGCGAACGCGGCCTGCCGATCTCGCGCAAGACCATCTGGGTCCTGATCCGGCGACACGCCCGCGCGGCCGGGATCGACAAACCGGTCAAGCCGCACCTGCTGCGCCACTCGTTCGCCACCCACCTGCTCAGCGGCGGCGCGGATCTCCGGGCTATCCAGGAACTCCTCGGCCACAGTGACATCGCGACCACTCAAATCTACACCGCAGTCGATTCCCGGCGCATTCTCACCGGACACGAACGGTTTCATCCCCGCAACGCCCTGGCACCCCCGGAGAAGGAGGAATCTCCATGACGGAGGGTGCCCTGGACACGCGTCAATTCGACTTTCCGCTCCCGGAAGAACTCATCGCCCAGGAACCGGTTCCCGAACGCGACGACGCGCGCCTGTTCGTCGTGGACCGGAAAACCGGCGAAGTCGGCCACCGGCGCTTCCGTGAGATCGTCGATCTGCTTCCGCGGAACGCCGGCCTGTTCCGCAACAACGCCAGCGTGCTGCCCGCCAGGCTGCACGGGTTTCGTCCGACCGGCGGAGCCGTCGAGTGCCTGCTTCTGGGACCCGGGGCCGAGCCGGGCCAGTGGCGCTGCCTGCTCAAGCCCGGCAAGAAACTCCCACCGGGAACCGCGTTCGGGATCGACGGCGAGTACCGGGCCGAAGTCGTGCGCCCGCTCGATCGGGGTGAGCGCCTGGTCGCCTTTTCGCTGGAGCGCGACGCCTCGGTCCCGGAACTGGCGAACCGGCTGGGCGAGATCCCCCTGCCTCCATACATCCGGCGGCAACGCGACGACCCCCGCAAGGTAATGGACCGCGAGCGCTACGAAACCGTGTACGCCGATCCCGGTCGTCGGGTGGCGGCCGCCGCGCCGACCGCGGGCCTGCACTTCACCCCCGACCTCCTGCAGGCGCTGGCCCAACGGGGCCTGCACGCCTGGGAAATCACCTTGCACGTGGGAGCGGGCACGTTCCAGCCGATCAAGACCGATCGCATCGCCGAACACCGGATACACAGGGAGTTCTACGAAATCCCCGAAGCGACGCGGCGAATCCTGGACGCCGAAGCTCCCGGCCCCCGGGTGGCGATCGGCACCACAACCGTCCGCACCCTCGAGGACTACGCCCGGCGACGTCACACATCGCCGCCGGCGCCCGGCGGAAATTACGCGGTGGAAGCGGACCTTTTCCTGTATCCCCCGGCTCGGTTCGAGTTGACGGACATCATGGTCACCAATTTTCACCTGCCTCGCTCGACTTTGCTCTGCCTGGTGGCGGCCTTTCTCTCGCCCGGCGACACCCGCGGCGTGGCGTGGCTGAAGCAGCTGTACGCCGAAGCGGTCGCGCGGCGCTACCGCTTTTACAGCTACGGGGACGCTATGTTGATCCTGTGAGTCGGCAGTCTTGACTTGAGTTTCATACAAGCCTTCGCAATAACGAACCTTGGCCGTGCCGGACACAAAAACCGCCTCCCGGACGGAATAAAAGACCCGGATGAGATCTCGTACCACCAATGACACCATCGATTTTGAAAAATTGGTGGATGACTATTATGCTTCACTGTACCGATTTGCCTACAGTTTGAGCGGCAACGAGGCGGACGCATGGGACTTGACACAACAAACGTTCAGTCGCTGGGCGGAGAAGGGTCACACGCTCAGGGACGCGAGCAAGGTCAAATCCTGGTTGTTCACCACACTTTACCGCGAATTTCTCAAATGGAACCGACAGAGCAAGAATATCTTTTCAATCGACGACACGCCCGCCGGCGAGGAACGGCACTCCGTTCCGGCCGAAGTGGTGGACCGGACGGACGCGTCGGCGCTTCTGGATATGCTCGCGGAAATCGACGAGGTGTACCGGGCTCCGTTGAGTCTCTTTTATCTCGAGGATATGACCTACAAAGAAATCGCCGCCCTGCTCGAGATTCCAACAGGCACGGTGATGTCGCGGCTTTCCCGTGGAAAGGCCCTACTGAGGAAGCGAATTTTCTCGCGGGAAGGAGAAACCTCCGCGGGCGCCGATTCGAGCCCGGCCGGGCAATCGAGCGCTGGGCGCACGGAAATCGACAATGAACAAGGATAAACTCGAAACGCTCTTGAACTGCCTTCCGCCCTTCGCGGACACCGCGGGCGATCCCGAATGGGAAACGGTACGGCGGGAGCTTGAGTCGGATGAAGCGTTGAAAGCTCGTTTCGAACGCGAACGCGCCCTCGACCGGGCGATCGCTTCCAAATTGAAGACCGCTCCCGCACCGGCCGACTTGCGGGCCGCCATTCTCGCCGGGCGTGAAACGCCGGCCAGGCAGCCCTTCTCCACGACACCGGCCGGACTCGCGATCGCGGCAATGCTGGCCCTTCTCCTGATCAGTTGGGGAGCGCTCACGTTTTTCGACCGGAGCTCCGGCCAGCCGGCCGCCGCTCAGGCCTCGGCCGGTTTCCTGGGCGACCTGACCTCGTTTTTCGATCGCACGCCGGACTACGACTACTTCAGTCGGAACCTGACCGATCTCCGTCGCCAGGTGGAAGCCCGGGGCGGCCCCGACACCTCTGATATACCGTCCAGGATGAGCGAAGCCCGCGGCTATCGCTGCCGGCTGTTCGACTGGGAGGGCAGGCGGGTGGCTCTGATTTGTATGGAACGGCTGGAAGGCAACTTCCACCTCTTCATCGTCGAAGGCGACGACTTCGTCCCTCTGGACCGCGGAAACGAGCCGCGATTCACCCAGATGGACAACTGGAACTTCGCCGCCTGGGGCTCGTCCGGAAGAACCTTCATTCTCGGAACCCGCGGCTCGCGCGGCGATCTGGAAAACCTGTTCTAACCCCCCCCCGCCGTTCAAGACCCGGGAGGCGAAGGCTGGGGTCCCTGAATGTATTCGAGCAGCGTCTCCACCTCGTTCCGGTGCTCGCGGACGAGCCAACGGGTCAAATCGCCGATCGACACCAAACCCACCATGCGGCGTTCGGTCACGACGGGCAGGTGGCGTCTCTTCTTTTCGGTGATGACCTTCATCGCGTCCTCCACCAAAATATCCGGGCTGATCACGACGAGTTCCGTGCTCATCACCTGACTCACGGGCGTCGTGTCCGGTTCGAGTTTCAAGGGCACGATGCGCGTAAGGACGTCGCGCTCGGTGAACATCCCGACGGGCGAACCGTCGCGAATCACCACCACGGATCCGACCCTGCGCTCGTTCATCAAATCGATCGCCTCCAAAACCGACTGCTCGGGCGACACCTGATATACGGATCCGCCCTTGTAAGCCAGAATCTCGCTGATTTTGGTTTGCATCATTCGGATAACGTTAATTCTGCCGGCCGAAGCTGACAATACATTCCGCACCGGTACGGCCGCAGACCATTTTCGTGAAGGATGGACCGCAGCACTGAAAAACGCAATAACGAAAGCCGGCACGGCTCGAGCGCGAATGGAGCCAGAACAAGCCGTCCATCGTGATCGAAGCCTCTGAGGTGATCGAAACCGCTGAGAGGACGGTAAATAACAGGGCCTTCGACGACCGAACCTGATCCCTGCTCCGCAGAGCAACCTCAAGCGCACGCCGCGCGATCGGATCCGCCCGTCAGCGCACGTAGGCGTAAAACGAAAACGCCCTCGGGTTATTCGGTTTCGGCGAAGTCTTGAGGACGATGGCCGCGCGATCGGACTCGGATACCTTGAGCGGCGTGACCCGCAGGCGGTAGCTCCCTTCCCGATTCTCGTCTTCCAGAACCTCGACGGTGAAGTTGTCGCTCTCGACCTCCACGCCTTCCAGATGGTACGGAGCATCCGGATGAAACGTCGCTTCGACGGTCCGTGTGTCCGGCTCGCCATCGCGCTGCCAAATCAGGAAACGATGTGACAGGGTCAAGGGCCGGGGAATGTTCACCTGGAACGACAGGTTGTGCATGGAACGCTCGGACGCGTCGGTGCGCACGTTGATGGTATTGGTCTGCTCGCCCACCCGCTGCCCGACATTGAACACACCGGTGATTTTTCCGGACTCGCCCGGCTCGTAGCGGCGCTGTTCCAGGTCCGCGGTCGTGCAACCACAGCTGCTGCTGATACTGCGGATTTTCACCGGAAAATCTCCGGTGTTGGTGAACACAAAATCGTGAGTCACCTCCTCCTGCCCGAACGCGGCGTCAACGCTGGCCCGAGTCGTTTCGAACGACAACTGCCCAGAAGCGGCGATAGGGCAAAGAATGGCTCCGGCGAGCGATGCTGCGAATTTCCAGGTCATGGTGACGGGTTCGTTGAATAAATCGAATCAATTGAACTATCGATAAATTTGGTCCTTCTCCGGAATTCCGCAACCGTAATCAGTGATTCTCTCGCAAGTTTCACACAATCTTTAAACATTCGAGCCGGCGGATGCCTCCCCTCTCGCCGGACCAAACCAACGCATCGGGATCACCGAATATCACTTGCGGGAACCGGCGGGCCGCGCCATGTTGCACGAGTGCTGAAAGAGCCGGGCCGCCCCGGCTGCAGAAGCCTGAAGCGACACCATCCTCCTTTATCAACAACTCATGAAGCCAGGCGATTCCAGAGCCGCCCGCGCACGCCGAATGCCGGCAACCTTGCGCGAGATCTGCCTCCTCCTCGTTCTTCCCTCCTTCTTCGCCGCCGGGACGGTGGTGCTGCATCCCGGAGCCCCCTCGTGGTCGCCCGATACGCCCGAGGAAGGCGAAGTCAACCTGACCATGATCGACGCCTTTCCGGACGAGCCCCTGTGGGTGGACGCCCGCACCCGCGACGAATTCGACAGCGCTCACGTGCCGAACGCGGTGCTTCTGAACGAGGACGCCTGGCACGATCTTTTTCCCGGATTCCTTGACAAGTGGGTCCTGCGCGGCGAACCGCCGGTGGTCGTGTACTGCGGAAGCCGCGGATGCCGGGCCAGCCACCAGGTCGCCGAGCGCCTGCGCGAGGAAACCGGCTCCGACGACGTCCATGTCCTGCGCGGCGGCTGGCAAACGTGGGAGGACAGCGGACGATGACGGCGGCGGCGAGCGGCTCCCTCGCACTGCGCCTGTTCCTGGGCGCCGTGTTCCTCTACGCCGGCATCGTCAAGGTGATCGACCCGGCGCAATTCCTCGTCGATGTCGAATCCTACCGCCTCCTGCCCTACCTCGCCGCGTTGGTCGTCGCCCTGTACCTCCCCTGGCTCGAGATCTTCTGCGGTGCCGCGCTGTGGTTCAAACGGTGGTATGACGGCGCCATCGTGATTCTCCTCGGACTCACCGTCGTTTTCGGCGTGTTGATCGCATCGGCCTGGGTTCGCGGCCTGGACATCTCCTGCGGATGTTTCGGGGTATCCGAATCCACCGAAACCAACTACGCCTGGTGGTTGCTCCGGGACATCCTCCTGTTCGCGGGGCTCGCCGGGTCGCTCTGGCTGGAACGCTTCCGGGAGGATCCGGCCCGTTTGACAATCTCGGCGTCCGAGCCACTCGAATCGGGTAAAACGCCGTGAACGTGCTAACCCGCATCACCGTGATCCTGATTGCGGCCGGCCTGGCCTGGTGGGCGTTCCTTCCCACCCAGGACGAAGACGAACACCGTTCCCGCACCGCGTGGGAGCCGGCGCCCGTTTCCGAAGCCTCGAACAATCCGGAAGTGTTGCCCTCGCCCGAGGCGGAAGAGGAGCATGCCGGGGAGCCCGGCACCCGCCCCGCCGCGGGAGCGAGAGGCTCCTTCGCCCATCTCGAAGCGATCGCGACCCGGACCCGGAGCCTGGGCAACGGCGCAACCAAAGAAGTCCGCCTGGTGTACGACCCGGTCGATGAGCGCCCGGTCCGCGTGCTCACTCATTTCGAAAGCGACCCCGAAACCGGCGAGCCTCGCGCCGTGCGGCACGAGGCCATGGTCGCGGATCAGGTTTTGCTTTCCGCGGACTCCGATGCCGCCTACGAGCGAATTTCACGGTTCGCCCGGGACAACGATTTCAGCGTATCCAACCGCCTCGACTACAGTCCGCTCGTTGTCCTGCGGCTGCCCGAGGCCGGCCTGAACTCCGTACCGGAGGCGCTCGAACAACTGCGGCGGGCCGGATTCGACGACGCCTATCCCGAGCCGGATCACCTGGTCTTCCCCGCCGGCTTTCCCGACGATCCCTACCTTTTTCAGCAGTGGGGCCTGGACCGTACCCAAGCCATCGGCGCGTGGGAGGTGGAAACCGGTTCCCAGGAGGTGTACGTCGCCGTGCTCGATTCCGGAATCGACCGGAACCACCCGGATCTCTTCGGCAACATCGCCCACAAACTGGGACGCAGCTTCAGCAACGGCGACGAAAGCGCCGCCTTCGACGACCTCAACGGACACGGCACCACCGTCTCCGGGGTGGCGGGGGCGATCGGAAACAACGGCCTGGGCATGAGCGGGGTCGCCTGGAATACCCGGATCATCCCCATTCGCGCGGGAAACACCACTTTCAGTATCAGCAACATCATCGCCGGACTCGACTACGTCACCGAGTTGCGCGAGAACGGGCTTCCGGTCGTGGCCACCAACAATTCCTACGGCACCCCGAATCCCAACCAGATGGTCCAGTTCCGGCGCGCGGTCAGCCGTTCCATCGACGCCGGAATCCTGTTCGTCGCCGCGGCGGGAAACAGCGGAGAGGACATGAGCACCGGACAACGCTTTTATCCGGCGGCCTTCGAAATCGACGGCCTCATCGCCGTCGCCGCCACCGACGACCGCGAAGAGCTCTGGATCGGGCCGCAAGATGCCAGCAATTACAGCGCCGACCTCGTGCACCTGGGAGCTCCCGGCGCCGATATTTTCACGACTCACCGCGGCGACAACTACGGTGCCAGCAGCGGCACGTCGCTCGCCGCGCCGTTTGTCACCGGCGCCATCGCCTTGATCGCCTCGGCGGATCCCGGCCTGGAAGCGGGGGCAATCAAAGCCCTGCTCCTCGGCACTGTCGATCCCCTGCCCTCGCTCCAGGACACGACCGTCACCGGCGGCCGCTTGAACATCGATCGCGCCGTCCGCGAAGCGGGCCGGGCGTTCAGCCTCCGATGGGAATCCCCCGCGGCGGGATTCATCCGTATTCCCGATCCGGATACCGGGCTGCGCCTCTCCGCCGCGGGCGATCGCGCGGGCGTCCCGGAGCCGCTGGACGAAAACGCGCTGACATGGCAAACGCGGTCCGGCCCCGGCGAAATCACCTTCGCACCCGAACCGGACACCCCGCGCGCCACCGCCCGCTTTCCCGGGGCCGGGGTGTACACACTGCGTGCGACATACACCTTCGAAGGAGAAAACCATCACAACCGCGACATCACCGTCGCCGTCGGACCGTTCGGCGGCACCGCGATCCCGGAGCCGGCCGCTCACTGGTCATTCGACGGAGACGACTCCGTGTTGACCGATCTCTCCGGAAACGAACGCCACGGCGAAATCGGCACCGCCACCCGCGAGACCGGGCTGTTCGAGCGGGCATTGCGCTTCGACGGCGACACCTCCCGGGCGACGGTTTCGGTGCCCGTTTCCGAACAGGTCGCCTTCAGCGCCTGGGTCAAATCCGACTCCCGCGGGCGAAGTCCGATCGCCCTGCCGCGAGTCCTGGACGCCCCCGAACATACCTTCTTTCTCGGCCGCATCCAGAACCAGGAACCCAACCGAAACACCGTGAAATTCGTCGCCGACCGGCACGCCCAACAAGGCGGGTTCGGAGTCTGGTACACCGAACCCGGAAGCATCCAGGATGGCGAATGGTACCACCTCGCCGTCAGTTACGACGGCGGTTCGAACGAAAACGTCCCGGCGATTTTCGTCAACGGACGAGAACGATCCGTTTTTACCCAGATCGCTCCCTCCGGCCCCCGCCCGCCCGGAAACGACACCACCGCCCGGCTCGGAAACAGCGAGGCCCGGGACCGGGCCTGGCACGGACTCATCGACGAGGTGCGCGTCTTCAACACGCTCCTGCCCCCGGAAAGCCTGCCCGACCTCGCTTATCCCGCGCCCGCCGCGATCCTGTCGGCGCCCCCCGACCCCGTAATCGCCGGCCGCGAAATCACCCTTTCGGCCAACCCGCACCCGGCCGCGGAAACGAGCGGCAACGAGCCGGTTTGGACGTGGCGCGCGGTCGATGGTCCGGCCGAAATCGTCTTCGCCGAGCCCTCGGCCCCGGTCACCGCGACGACCTTCCCCGAACCCGGAGAGTACACGCTGGAGGTGGAGGCCGACGACGGGCGCGCAGCGACCGCTTCCGAACTGACGCTGATCGTCCATGCCCCGGTCCAACTGAAAGCCGACCGCGAAGTCACACTGCGCGGCCCGCTGTTCACCGTGGATATTCAATTCACACTCGAATATCCGCAGGAACATGACAGAAACATCACTTTCGATCTCGCCGGCGACGCCGAGGAAGGCCTGGACTTCAACCTCTCCATCGGAGACGGGCGGGAAGT
>SLOW01000215.1 GCA_007132315.1 Opitutales bacterium | reverse complement strand
CGGCGTCGCGACGTCCTCAATACGGAAATCATGCCACAAACCCCCGCCGCCCCGGAAAGTTCGTATTCCGCTCTCGGCGCTTATTCCCGCACCGGAAAGGACAACGACGTGACTGTGCGGCGCGAAACCGGTCATAGGAAACATTTCGTCACTGACGGCGCTCGCAAGCGAGCACCCAATGCAGTTGCACAGGTCAAGGCGAGAGATTTGCCATTGTCCGCCACCGGCCGAGGCCATCCGAGCGATACCGTTTGGGTATGGCAGACGGACCGAGAAAGTATTTCCGGAATCGGAGAAACCGGGCCAAAATGGGTCGTCAACATCAACACCGTTTATACCATGAAAGCATTCGAATACAAACGACTCGATAAAAACGACGCCGCGGTCCTGCTGGTCGACCACCAGACCGGGTTGACCAACCTGGTGCAGGACTTCTCGCCCGACGACTTCAAGAACAACGTGCTCGCGCTGGCGGACGCTGCCAAGTACTTCAACCTCCCGACCATTCTCACGACCAGCTTCGAGGACGGTCCGAACGGACCGCTCGTGCCGGAGTTGAGGGAGACGTTTCCGGACGCGCCGTTTATCGCCCGGCCGGGGAACATCAATGCGTGGGACAACAAAGAGTTCGTCGAAGCGGTCAAAGCCACCGGAAAGAAGCAGTTGATCGTCGCTGGAATCGTGACGGAGGTTTGCGTGGCCTTTCCCGCCTTGTCGGCCCTGGAGGCGGGGTACGAAGTCTTCGTAGTGACCGACGCCTCCGGCACGTTCAACAAGGTCACTCGGGAGGCCGCCTGGCACCGGATGACGGCGGCCGGCGCCCAACTGATGACTTGGTTCGCGGTCGCCTGCGAGTTGCACCGTGACTGGCGGAACGACGTCGAGGGCCTCGGAGCTCTCTTCTCGAATCACCTGCCGATCTACCGCTGTCTCATCAACAGCTACACATCGCAACAGAAAGCTTCGGCGGCAAAAGCATGAAGGGACAGCCGCAAGTCGTGACCGCCGCCGATCTCGAACCACTGCTGACGCGACGGGACGAGACCGCGGTTTTCGTCGATGTCCGCCTGGAAGCGGACTACAACCAACGTCACCTTCGCGGCGCGGTGCACAATTGTGTTTTCGAAGTCGGTTTCACCGAGAGGATGGAATCCATTGCGCCGGACAAGGATGTTCCGGTGTGCGTTTACGGTGAGGGACCTCACACGCACGAGGCGCGCATGGCCGCCGAGAAACTCATTCGAGCCGGCTATCGAAAGGTGCTTCAGTCCCGGGACGGTCCGGCGGAGTTTCTGAAGGCGGAACTGCCGGTCGAAGAAACGGTCGGCGAGCGCCGACCCGACGCGCAACCCTCTCCAAACGGCAGACGGGAAGTGGACCTCACCGAAAGCCTGGTGCAATGGACCGGCCGGAATCTGTTAAGCCGTCACCGCGGGACGCTTGGACTCAAATCGGGACATCTCGATTTCGAAGACGGCGCATTGACCGGCGGCCAACTCATTTTCGACATGAACGCGATCGCCTGCGAGAACCTCAAAGGCGATCCGCTTCACGACGTGCTCGTCGGTCACCTGCGAAGTCATGATTTTTTTGATACCGAGATGTTTCCCTAGGCACGGGTCCGGTTGAAGCGCGTCGAGCACATCGAAGGCGCCACCCCGGGATCGCCGAACCTCCGGGTCGAGGGAGAGTTGAGCGTGAAGGACCGGGTCGGCCCGGTCGTCTTCGAAACGGTTGCCGGCCAAACAAACGAGGGACGTTTCGCCGCCCAGGCAGTGCTCGCGTTCGACCGCACCCAGTGGAACGTTCTCTACGGATCGGGCAAATTTTTCGGCAACCTGGACATGCACCTCGTCAACGACCTGATCGAGGTCGAAGCCCGGATCGTTTCCGAATAGGTTGAGCGGGCTTCCGGCTTGCTCCGGCGGCGTCATTCGGTTAACTGATGTAAATGGAGTTGCGCCATTTGCACTACTTTGTCGCGGTTGCCGAAGAAGAGAACTTTACGCGCGCGGCCGCGCGCCTTCACGTGTCGCAACCGCCGTTGAGCCGGCAGATCCGCGATTTGGAGGAGGAACTGGGGGTGAAACTGTTCCACCGCGATTCCAAGAGCGTACGGTTGACGGATGCCGGTCGAGTCTTCCTGCACGAGATCCTTCCCGTACTTGGACAACTGGAAAATGCGGTCGGGGTCGTCCGGGCCGTCGCCAAGGGCGAGAGGGGTGAGATCCATGTCGGGTTCGCGCCCTCCTTGACCGTCGAGATTCTTCCGCGGGCCTTGCGTTACTTTGAAAAGGCACACCCGGGCGTAACCGTGCAGCTTCGCGATCTTTCCACTCAGGAGATGCTGGCGGGTTTGCGGGAGCACTCTCTGGACGTCGCCCTGATGATTCGCGCGCCGAAGGTGGCCATGCACGGATTGATTTTCGAGGAGTTGCGCCGCCACGCCATCTGCCTGGCCACACATCCGACCCATCCCCTGGCGCGTGCGACCAAGGTCGGTCTCAGGCAGATTGTCAATGAGCGCCTCATTGCCTACACGCTTTCGGATTATCCGGAATACCGCCAGTGGCTCAAGGGCCTGTTCCGAAGACTGGACCGGATGCCGACAGTGGCCGAAGAGCACGACAGCTCGACCAGCTTGATCGCTTCGGTCGAAGCGGGCCGGGGCATCGCGCTCGTTCAACAGGGCTTCGAATGCCTGGCCGGTCCGCGGCTCAAGATTCGTCCCCTGGCCCCGCCACCGCCGCCCTTCGTCGCCGGCATCGCCTTCCGAAGGAACACACTCTCTGCGACGGCCGCCGAGTTCGTATCCGCCGCAAGACGGGCAAGTCAGGTCAACTGAGCTCCTCAGAGCCTTGCCCCGCCCTAGCTCGACGGACTCCTCCGGGCCGCCGTCCGAACCTCGTTTTCATCCTGTCGATTCCGGGGAAACCGATCGGGGCAAACGTAGCACCGAGCGGAACGACATCGTCCATTCAGATCGTTCCAACCGGCCGACGACAAATATTCGACGCAATCCCGCATCATCAATCACGCTCGCGAGCGAGCACCCAATGCAGTTGTCCCGGTTGTTTTTCTCGACTTCGATCAGGGCGAATTCTTCGGTCCCGCTCGGTACACATTCTGCAACGCAGTCAACCCAAGGGTCACCCTTGTCCGAAACGGGTCGCCACACGCCGAGTTTGCCGTTTGCATAACCTTCCAAACGTGTATGCCTTACTGAGATGAGTTCCTTTCTAGTCATTGGCGCCGGCATCTCCGGTCTTCTGATCGCCCGCCTTCTTCATGACGCAGGCCGTACGGTGCAGGTACTGGAAAAAGGCCGGGGTTGCGGCGGGCGCATGGCGACTCGGCGGGCGGAAAACGGGCGTTTCGACCATGGCGCTCAATATTTTACGGTTAGGGATTCCCGCCTGCAGACATGGACCGATACATGGCTGGCTCGCGGTATCGCTCGTCAATGGTTCGAGACACTCGAACCGGACAACGAAGCATCAGAAGCTCACCCACGCTATGTTGGCGCCAACGGTATTTCCGATATTCCCAAGTCGATCGCGGAAGGCGTCGATCTGCGCACCTCGTCTCGCGCCTTCCGCCTCGACCGGAAAAACGAACTCTGGACCGTCCATACCGGCGACGGCGTGCGCCATCAGGCGGATAACCTGATTCTCACCGCTCCGGTTCCTCAGGCGCTCGACCTTCTGGGCGACAAGACGAACGAATTCCTCGGCGAGGCCGAAAACCGCCTGCGAGCTATCCGATATGCCAAGAGTCTCGCGGTACTGGCTGTACTCGACGGACCTTCCGGCATTCCCAATCAGGGGGCGCTGCCGGTTGGAACGGCCCCGCTCACGTGGCTCGGCGACAACCAGCTGAAAGGAATTTCCGAACGGCCCGCGATCACATTGCACAGCGATGCCGCCTGGGCGGAGAAACACTGGGACAGCCCGGACGAAATCCGCGTCCCCCCTCTGCTATCCGCGGCACGTCCGTTTCTGGGCTCCACGATCCTCTCCTGGACATGCCATCGCTGGGGCTACGCCTTCCCGGAAAGCACTTTTGGACGGCCATTCTTTCACAATCCCTCCTGCCGGCTGACTATGGCGGGAGACGGCTTCGGCGGCCCCAGGATCGAAGGCGCGGCCCTCTCCGGTATCGAGGCCGGCAACTTCCTTTTACAACGATAAATTGAAACAAAGATGGGATTTTACCAATTACATAGAACGCAAAAACTTCCCGCCAAAATCGACGAGGTATGGGATTTCATTTCGCGCCCGACCAACTTGAAAAAAATCACTCCGCCGTACATGGGTTTTGATATTACCTCCAAGTATGCGGGCGAAAAAATGTATCCGGGAATAATTATCGCCTACAGGGTAAGTCCGGTTTTTGGTATTAAAATGAATTGGGTCACCGAAATCACGCATATTAAAGAAAAGGAATATTTCGTAGATGAACAGCAAATCGGCCCCTATTCCATTTGGCACCACGAGCATAGAATTCAACCCATTGAAAGCGGCGTTTTGATGACGGATATCGTTTCGTACAAACCACCTTTCGGTTTCTTGGGGTCCATTGCCAATTCCGTTCTCATCAAAAAGAAACTGAATGATATCTTTGATTTCCGGGAGAAGGTGCTTAATGACATTTTCGTGAACCCTGAACAATGCCCCGCCGATCACGATGAATGATTGCCGCCCGGACTTTGCGCTTTCGGCCCGTCACCAGCCCTGACTTCCGCGGCGCTCCGTATGCCACGCAGCATTCCGCCGAAGACGAAGTGATGCAGCGGGAGTAAGCTGTACCAATACAGAATGCCCAGTAACCCCCTTGGGCGAAACCGGGCGGTCTGTACGAGCGTCGCATTTTCAGCGTGACCTGGATCCGAATCGATTCGGAATTCGAGTAATGCTTCACCGGGCAGTTTCATCTCCGCGCGTAGCTTCAGATGTCTATTCGGCTCAATGCCGGCGACGCGCCAGAAATCGAGCGCTTCACCGAAGGCGACATGCTCGGGGTCACGTCGTCCTCGTCGCAGACCCGGTCCCCCAAGTAGTCGATCGATCATGCCACGCATACGCCAGAGCCATCCCGCCGCATACCATCCGTGCGTGCCGCCGACGCGGCAGACCACACGAAATATCGCTTCAGCCGAGGCCTTAACCGGCATTGAACGCTCGTCCGTAAACACGGTTCCACCGGCCCAGTCCGGATCTCCCGGCAACGCGCCCGCTGCGGACCAGATTGTCTCTATTTCGGATCGTTCGATTTTTTCCAATGCCGCATCAATCGACTGTCGCACCGTAAGCAGTTCCTGCGGCATCAAACGTTGCGCTTCATCATTACCACACACGACGCGATTGCGCAATCCTTCCGCGAGCGGCCTCGCAATTTGACTGCTCAGCGGCGTGATCAGGTGAATCCAGAGCGAACTCAATCGAGGAGTGAGCACGGGAACGGGAATGACCACTCGCTTTCGCAATCCGCGCGCTTCCGCCATGATTTGCATCAACTGACGATACGTCACCACATCCGGCCCCCCGATATCAAGGATCCGCCCGATTGTTTCCGGCGTTCCCAGGCAATCCACGAGATAGCCGATCACGTTGCGAATGGAGATCGGTTGCGATTCGGTACTGACCCAGCGCGGAGTGATCATAATCGGCAACCGTTCGACGAGGTAGCGTAGAATCTCGAACGATGCGGAACCGGAGCCGATTATCATCGCAGCACGCAAAACGGTAACAGGGACGGAGGTTGACGCTAGCGCGGTTTCAACTTCCCGACGCGAAGCGAGGTGCTCGCTCAAGCCGTCACCGAGTTCACCGAGTCCGCCGAGATAAATAATGCGCTTGATTGCCGAGTCCGCGGCGGCTTGTGCAAACTGCTCCGCCATGCAATGATCGCGTGAAGCATACTGTGATCCGGCGGAAATCATCGAGTGGACGAGATAATAAGCGCACGCGCAGCCCCGCATCGCGTCGGCAAGACGGTCACGGTCATCAAGATCACCTGCCATGATTTCTGCGCGCGGATCCTTGGCCCAGCTTCGGCCGCTCAGCTTGCCGGGTGAGCGCACGTAGCAACGGATCGGATGGTCGGCTTCGAGCAATCGCGGTGCCAGGCGGCCGCCGACGTAGCCCGTTGCCCCCGTGAGAAACACGGGGGGCCGATCGGCGCAACCGGTATGGCCTTTTGGTTTGACGTCGTGCATGGTCATTCAGAACGGTTCTCGCGTTAGGATTCCGGCGGCAACGCCCGCGGCGGAATTGTTGTCAATTCCGCCCCGGATCGCAACGAGATTCCTTCCGATCTTTCCGAAGGGGCACGGTAATTTCATTTAGATTTTCAAGGGCTTGCTGTTGTTGGGTTAAATAAAAACCTTACCAAGTTGCGTGGTTTGAGTCGGGATAGGTTGGGATGAACTCAACCAATGACGACGTTTTCACTTCCGATCCGCCTGTTTTTCTTCTGAAGAACCTGACGGTTCGGGCTTTGGACCCGCACGAATACGAACGTGCGGGCGAACTGCTCGAAGACGAGCACTATCTTGGCGACGTGCCCCGGGGGCGTCGGTTACTTCAGGCGGTCGAATACAAGGACCAATGGGTGGCCTTGCTCGATTGGGGATCGGCCAACTGGAAGCTCGCCGACCGGGAGGAGTGGATCGGCTGGACCGCGCAGCAGAGAGCGCAGCGACTGAGCCTGGTAGTGCTCAACCGCCGGTTTCTGGTTCTGGGTCGAACTCGGATGCCCAACCTGGCATCCAAGTCGCTGGCGTTGGCGACGAACGCCTTGCCCGAGCACTGGGAGCGGGCCTACGGGTACAAGCCGCTTTTGGCCGAGACCTTCTCCGACATCGAGCAATACGAGGGCACCTGTTACAAGGCCTCCAACTGGATCGCATGCAGCCGAACCAAAGGGTTCAAGCGCCACCGCGGCGATTATTACCGCGAGCATCGCCGTCCCAAAAAGCTCTGGTTGAAGACGCTCAATCGCAACACCCGGCGCATCCTCACCTCTATGGATCTCCCGCCGGCCTATCGCAAAGCGCTCAACACCGACACCCCGGAGCGCGATCCGCCCTTGAAGAAACCCCAGCTTGAGTCTCTGGGCGAATATTTGCACAAACACCTCGCCGATCCGCGCCACAACCGGAGCACCCTGCGTAAAATCCCCAGCTACACCGCCCTGCGTAATCTGCTCATGAAGATCGATCCGCACAAGCTCGGCGACTGCCTCAACCGATGGCTCCAAGCCAACCTCGGGACGCTTCCCCGCGCCCTCGCCGTCGACGGCAAATGGATCCGCGACCGCGCGCTGAGCCTGTGCCTGAGCGAACACGAGACGGGCGCCCCCGTGGCGATGGGGTTTGCCAAAGAAAAAACCCCGACCGACAAAACCCGGAGTGACCAAGACCAAAGCGAAAAAGTCCAAACCAAAGAAGACTACAAACGCGAAGGCGAGCACAGCGTCGCCCTGAGACTCTACGGGACAACCGAGCTGGAAAACGCCACCGTCACCGGAGACGCCCTCAACAACAACAAACCGCAGGCCCAAGCGATTCTCGAGGGTGGCGGCGACTACTTCCAGCTCAAAGACGAAAACCGTCACGCTTACCAAAGCGCCTTGCAAAAGGCCGAGGGCACCCCCCTTTTGCCCACACCGAAGAACCCGACACCACCCACGGGCGCCTCGACCGGCGCCGAATAAAAGTCTACGGCTTCGAGCCCATGGAGGCCGGCCTTCCCGGGGCGCGGAGCCTGGCGGTGATCGAGCGCACCAGCGGGGTGACGGCCCACAACCTGCGGATCGTCCAGCGCCTCGCCCCCGCGCCTCACAACCGAACAGTTCGAAACCGCGACACACTAGTGTCCCACCGTCATTTCCGCAACAAAGCGCCACAAATTATACCGCGTCCGCGGACGTGGCTGGGCGCCCCAAGTCTCGTCGACAGCCTGTTCGAAGTAAGCCCAGCACTCGGACTGAGTGCGCTTGATAAACTCCTCAAATCGAAAATCTGAGAAGCCTATACTGAGGTAACCTCGCTCCAGAAACGGATACGAGAGTTCAGCGTGATGGGAGATTCGGTAGAGCCAGGTGTTCATTTTTTTCTTGATTGAGTTCAAAAAACACCGCTTCTTCCAATGCCCGATACCGCTCTGGATGGCAGGTGAGGATGATGATTTGGAGGCACTCGGAGACTTCCTCGAGGAGGGTGAGGAGGCGGGCGAGGCGTCCGGTGTCGGTGGCGTTGAGGACGTCGTCGAGGACGATAAGCTGGCGTCCGCTTTTCGCCAGGACGTCGGCCAGGGCGAGGCGGGTGATCAGGAAGAGCTGTTCCTGCTCTCCTCCGGAGAGGTTGTCAAGTTTGACCGGGTCGGTGGCAAGGGCCGGGTGGATGGCTTCGGGGACGAAGTTCTGGTCGAGCCGGAGGCGGCCGAGGCTGGGGCCGACGACCCGTGAGAGCATTTGCGTGGCGCTGCGTTCCAGGGGTGCCGCAACACTGGCAACCACAGCCTGCTTGCATTCGCTCACGGTCTCGTACAGAAGACGAATCGCCTCCATTTTGGTGGTCTCGTGGCGAATCTGCTCGTCAACGTTCTCCAATTCTTCCTCACAGGCGATCAGCTTCGAGTAAGCGCCTTCTGCGGCCAGCCCCTGGAGGCGACCCTCCGCGGTCTTTTCGTCGTCCCGGGCTTTGTTCTCCGTATCTTCGTGGGCGCCAAGTTGACGTTCCAGCTTCTCCAGGTCCTTTGCCGGGTCACCGGGGATCGCCCTTAATTGTTCCTCCAGTTTTTCCGCGGTCTCACTGGACGCTTTCCAGTTCATCAGGGCTTCCGAAATCGCCTTGGTCTGCTGTTCCTCCGAAAGGCCATCCTGGGTGAGTTCTTCAAGGTGTTTCCGTGCGGTTTCGAGATTTTTCCGGTCCGCCTTGAGCTGCGCCATGTGGGTATTGAGCTGGTTTTCGGCGGTGGTCCAGACTCCCTGCTGCTTGTCGAAGGCGTCTTCGGCTTTCTGAATCGTATCGCGGATTTCGTTATTGAACCGATCGAAGGCCGATTGGAGCTCACTCAGGACGGGAGGATTCCGCTCCCAGTCGGGATAGGTTTCCAGGGTGGCTTTCCGCCGCGCTTTGATCT
>SLOW01000189.1 GCA_007132315.1 Opitutales bacterium | reverse complement strand
GAAAGCAGGGTTTCCTGGCGCGCCAGTTCGAAGCCGGCGCCGTCCTCCTCCAGGCGAAAGGCGACGATCCGGGACTGCGGCGGCGAGCCCACGAAATGGGTGACGAAGAAGTGATCCCGCCACTCCTCGGTGAAGGCGGTCCCGGGATTGTAGGCGAATCCGGAGGGGCCGGAGCGGAAGGCGGCGACGGGCGGCAGAATATAGGCGGCTTGCTCGTCGAAACGCGGACGAAAGAGTTCCTCGTCCATCCAGACCTTGTAGTCGTTGTTCGCCGGGTCGTCGTACTTGCCGAACTGCCAGTTGATGCGCCAGCCGCTGTCGGAGCCGTCAACCAGATAGACGAAACGTTCGTGCTCGCCCCCGTGGTCGCCGTCGTTATCGACCGAAACCAGGTTGCCGTACTTGTCGAAGCCGAATTCATGCGTGTTGCGCAAGCCGTAGGCAAAAACCTCGAAATCGCTCCCGTCCGGATTGGCGCGGACGATGGAACCGGTGTTGGGGAACTCCAAACGCACGCCCTCGGGCGTCTCGACGTTCAATCCGTAGTCGCCAATGGCCCAGTAGATCCGGCCGTCGGGGCCGACGACTGGCCCAGAAAGGCCGTGACCGGAATATCCCACATGCACGCCGAAGCCGTGGACGAGGGACTGTTTTTCATCCGCCCAGCCGTCTCCGGTGGTGTCGCGCAGGCGCCACAGGTCGGGCGCAACGGTCACGTAAATACCGTCGTCGCCGTAGGCGAGCACGCCGGCGGCGATGTCGGAAGTCTCGTCGTTAAACCCTTCGTAGAGCACTTGCGAGCGGTCGGCCAGCCCGTCGCCCCGGGTGTCCTCGATGCGGTACACCCTTTCCTGGAGCACGGTGAGGTCGCGCCAGTCGTGGGAGCCGTCCTCGTTGAGGTCGGGGAGCCACTGGTTTTCGTTGCTCCGTTCCGGTGCCAGTTCCTCGTGGAGGAAGGCGCGGCGGTGTTCGACCGTTTTCCAGGTGAGGGAGGGAATCCTCCAGTCGGGACGGTCGCGGATATCGAATTCGGAGCGGCGGTGACGGGTGGTTTGGGTGACGAAAACACGCCCCCGGTCGTCCACATCGAGGGCCACCGGATCGCCCAGCAACTTTTCGGAAGCCCAGAGGGAGGGCTCGAAGCCCTCCAGGAGGTTCACGGACACGTTGTCGCGAGTCTCCTCCGCATCGTGGGCGGTTTCCTCGGCTTCCAACTCGACGATTTCGATCACCGGTTCGCGGACCTGCGGAGGTTTGGGATCGACCTCGGCGGTCCGGGGCTCTTCCGCGCAACCGGTCAGGAGAAACAGGACTGCCGGCAGGCACCCGGCAGTGTTTCGGCAAAGGCGCAACGGGATGGTTTGCCGGTCGGCCTGTTGGCGTCCGGCATGGCAGTAGGGCTTGGAACGATTCATAACAACAGCACGACGCCGCTTTCCGGGAAATCTTGCGATGACACGTGCAGAGGTTTTCGAATAAGGACTCTAAAGTGCGTGGATGGCCCGTTTATCCACCGCCAGGGCGGCTTCCTTGAGGCACTCGGAGACGGTGGGGTGGGCGTGGACGGTGCGGGCGATATCCTCCGCACTGCCCCCATACTCCATGTGGGCCACCGCGGCGGCGATGAATTCGGAGGCGTTTTTTCCGATTGCCTGCACGCCCAGAACCCGGTCGGTGCGTTTGCAGGCGATGACCTTGACCAGCCCGTCGGTGGCGTCCATTGCCAGAGCCCGGCCGTTGGCGGACAAGGGGAACTTGCCGATATTGACGTCGATTTTCCGCTCCTTGGCCTCATCTTCTCCGAGACCGGCCGAGGCGACTTCGGGGTCGGTGTAAATTACGTTCGGAATCACCTCGTAGTTCACGTGTCCGGGTTTTCCGGCCAGGATTTCAGCCACGGCAACGCCTTCTTCTTCCGCCTTGTGGGCCAGCATGGGTCCGGCGATCAGGTCGCCGATGGCGTAAATGTTTTTCGCGGTGGTCCGGAAACGTTCGTCCGTTTTGACGCGTTTTTGTTCATCCAGCTCCACGCCCGCTTCCTCCAATCCGAGCCCTTCCGTTACCGGTTTGCGCCCGACTGCCACCAGGATTCTGTCCGCTTCGAATTTCTTCTGGGAATCCTTTTTTTTCGCGGACACCACCAGGCGTCCTTTGCGTTTCTCAGCCCCGGTCACTTTCGTTCCCGTTTCGATACGGAGACCCTGCTTCTTGAAAATCCGTTCGAGCGTCCGGGAAATGTCCTGGTCGAAGGCGGGTGCGATACGGGGCAGAAACTCCAGCACGGTGACCTCGCTGCCGAGGCGCGCCCAGACTGCTCCCAATTCCAGACCGATCGCCCCGCCGCCGACCACAACCAGCGACTTCGGGGCGGAATCGAAGCTCAAGGCGTGGTCGCTGCTGACGATGGTCTTGCCGTCGATCTGCAACGACGGCAGCTCGGCGACCGCGGAGCCGGTGGCGAGCACGATGTTCGCGGTACGGATCGTTCCGCCGTCGGCACCTTCGATCTCCACGGTATTCGAATCTTTGATGCGTCCGGTGCCGTTAAAAACGGTTACCCCTTTCTTTGAGACCAGAGTCGAGACGCCCTTGACCAGATTGGACACCACCGCGTCCTTTTTTTTCATCAGCGCGGGTACATCAACTTCGAGGGACTTCGCCTTCAGGCCGTGATCCTTGCCGTGCTGTTTCAGAAAGTGGTAGATTTCTGTGGAGTGGAGCAGGGCTTTGCTCGGAATGCATCCGATGTTCAGACAGGTGCCGCCGAGCGTTTTAAGTTTTTCCACCAGCGCCGTTTTCAGCCCGAGCTGTGCGGCGCGGATGGCGGCGACGTAACCGCCGGGTCCGGCGCCGATGACGACGACGTCGAATTTTTTTTCAGCCATAGTCAGACCTCGAGCAGGGTGCGGGAGGGATCCTCCAGCGCTTCTTTGATCTTGCGTAGAAACGTGACCGCTTCCCGGCCGTCGATGACCCGGTGGTCGTAGGACAGAGCCAGAAACATCATCGGCCGCACCTTGATTTCGCCGTCGATCACCACCGGACGGTCCTGGATGGAGTGCATGCCCAGGATGGCGCTCTGGGGCGGGTTGATGACCGGAGTCGATAGCATCGAACCGAAGATCCCTCCGTTGGTGATGGTGAACACGCCGCCTTCAAGCTCGTCCAATTGGACTTTGCCCTCGCGCGCCCGCTGAGCCAGGTCGCCGATGGTTGATTCGATTTCGCCGTAACCGAGCCGGTCGCAGTCGCGCAGGACCGGGACGAGCAGGCCTTTGTCGGTGCTGACGGCGACGGCGATGTCGTAAAAGTGGTTTTGGATGAGCGCGTCTTCCTCGAGCCGGCAGTTTACCTCCGGAACCTGCTTGAGCGCGTAAACGGCCGCCTTCACGAAAAACGACATGAAACCGAGTTTGACGCCGTGCTTTTTCACGAAGCCGTCCTGATACTTCGCTCGCAGTTCTTTAACGGTGGAGAGATCCACCTCGTTGAATGTGGTGAGCGTGGCGGTGTCGCGCTGTGACGCCACCAGCCGCTCGCCGATACGGCGACGCATCGGCGAGAGTTTCTTGCGCGTGGTGCGGTCGCCGCGGTCGTCGGACTTCGTGGCGGACGTTGTCGCCGCGGGCTCTTCCCGGTCGGTTTGCGACGGTTGCTCGGATTTGTCCGATTTGGATTCGTCCTTTTCGCCTTCGGCGGCTTCGAGAATATCGCTTTTGGTTACCCGTCCGTCCTTGCCGGATCCCTTGACCCGCGAAGGATCGACGCCGGTTTCTTCGGCGGCCCGCCGCGCGGCGGGAGACAGGGGATGGCGCGGTTCGGTTTCGCGTTTCGCATCCTCGTCCTCGTTGTCGTCGACTTCTGTTCCGTCTTTATCCCGGCCGGTCGACTTCGCCTTGGTGGCGGCCTCCTTCTCTTTGGGCTCCGATTCTTCGTCCTTCTCCCCCGCGTCGCTTCCGCCGTCCGGTTCGTCGGCGGAGTCGTCGATTTCCGCCACCACTTGGCCGATATCGACTTCGTCCCCTTCGTCGGCCTTCAACGCGATGAGGCCGTCCGCTTCGGCGACGGCTTCCTGTGTGACCTTGTCGGTTTCGAGGTCGAACAGCGGGTCGTCGCGCCGGACGTAATCGCCGTCCTTGACTCGCCACGAGGCGAGGACTCCGGAGGTGACGGATTCCCCGACACTGGGGACTTTGACTTCAATTGCCATGGTTCTTGTTGCTGGAATGGGAAAACGCGCCTTCGAGAAATTCGCGCAATTCCTGTTTGTGACGGGCGAGGGATCCGACCGCCGGACTGGCGCTCGCACCCCGGCCGGCGTAGCGGGGTGTGCGCTCGAGAACCTCCTGGATGATCGGGCTCATGAAAAACCAGGCGCCCATGTTCTTGGACTCCTCCTGGCACCAGACGACATCGTCCGGTTTTCCGTAACGCTCGGCGATTTCCGTCAGGCGACGTTCGTGGAACGGATAGATCTGCTCGATCCGGACGATGGCCGTATCCTCGATTTTGTGACGATCGCGATATTCCTCCAGGTCGTAATAGACCTTGCCGGAACAGAGGATCAAACGGCGGGCTCGTTTCGGCGGTTTCGGATCGTCGAGGATGGGTTCGAACGACCCCTCCAGGAACGCCTTGATGGGCGACGCCGCGCCCTTGTGGCGCAGGAGCAGCTTGGGTGTCATGATGATCAGCGGCTTTCGGTAGGGCTGCTTCATCTGGCGCCGCAGGAGATGGAAAAACTGAGCGGCGTTGGTGGCGTTGCAGACCTGGATGTTCTCCTCGGCCGCGTTCTGGAGGAAACGTTCGAGGCGCCCGGACGAGTGTTCCGGTCCCTGGCCCTCGTAGCCGTGGGGGAGGAACAGCACGATGCCGCTGACGCGCTGCCACTTGGATTCGCTGGTGGTGATGAACTGGTCGATGATCACCTGGGCGCCGTTGGCGAAGTCGCCGAACTGCGCCTCCCAAATGCAGAGCATCTGCGGATAGTCCAGGGAATAGCCGAAGTCGAAGCCGAGGACACCGGCCTCGGAAAGGGTCGAGTTGTAAACGCAGAACTGCGCCTGGTCGTCGGACAGGTTCAACAGGGGAACGAACCGCTCGCTGGTTTCGACATCGTAAAAGGCCGCGTGACGGTGGCTGAAGGTGCCGCGTTCCGAATCCTGCCCGGAAAGCCGCACGGGAGTTCCCTCCAACAGGAGCGTGCCGTAGGCCAGGTCCTCGGCGAAACCCCAGTCGATCGGCAGGTCTTCCTCGACGGCTTTTCGCCGCGCTTCGAGTTGTCGCCGGATCTTGGGATTGACCTTGAAGTTCTCGGGCACCGCCCACAGGCCTTCGGCGGCGGTTCGGAAGGTCGCCTCGTCCACGCCGGTTTCGATCGGCGCGAAGTTATAGGGCTCCTGGAATACGGCGTTGGACCCTCGGAACGATTTTCCCTCTTCGGACTTGCGGCTCTTGTTCGCCTTTTCCTGGGCTTCCCGGACGCGGTCGAATGCGTCGTCCAGGGTCTTCCGGTATTCGGCCTGAATGTTCTTCGACTCCTGTTCGCCGAGGGTGCCTTCCTCGATCAGTCGTTTGGTGAGAATCTGGCTGATGGGCGGGTGTTTTGAAATCGTCTGATAGAGGATCGGCTGGGTGAACATCGGCTCGTCGGTCTCGTTGTGGCCGTGTTTGCGGTAGCAATACATGTCGATCACGACGTCCCGCTGGAAGGTCTGCCGAAACTCCAGGGCCATCTCCACCACCATCGCCACCGCGAGCGGGTCGTCGCCGTTCACGTGGAAAATCGGCGCCTCGATCATCTTGGCGATGTCGGTGCAGTACAGGCTCGATCTGGCTTCCGACGGTTTGGTGGTGAAACCGATCTGGTTGTTGATGACCAGGTGGAGCGTACCGCCCGTCCGGTATCCCGGCAAGCGCGAGAAATTCAGGGTTTCCGCGACGATTCCCTGGCCGGAAAACGCCGCGTCCCCGTGCAGCAGCAGGGGCAGGACGGCTTTGCGCTCCGTGTCTTGGCGCAGGCGCTGTCGGGCGCGGGCGTTTCCCTGGACCACCGGGTTGACCGCTTCGAGGTGGCTGGGGTTTGAGGCGAGGCGGACTTCGACTTCGTCGCCGGAATCGGTTTGCATTTTCGATTCGTAGCCGAGGTGGTACTTGACGTCGCCGTCGCCGAACACCGATTCGGGGATATAGTTCTCCGTGAACTCTTCGAAAATCAGTTCGTACGATTTGCGCAGGATGTTCGCCAGCACGTTCAGGCGTCCGCGGTGGGCCATGCCCATCACGACTTCATGAACCCCGAATTGCGGGCACTGCTGAATCAGGGCATCCAGACTGGCGATCACGGTTTCCGCTCCCTCCAGGGAAAATCGCTTCTGGCCGGAATAACGGGTGTGCAGGAAGCGTTCGAAGATTTCCGCTTCATGAATCTTTCTGAGGATGCGGATTTTCTTGTCCTTGGAAAAATCGGGGAGGTTCCGTCGCGGTTCCATCTTCCGCTGCAGCCAGCGGCGGATTTCCTTGTTCTGGATGTAGATGTATTCCGCTCCGATGTGTTTGCAGTAGGTTTGCCGCAGGATGGAGATGATGTCGCGCAGCTTCATCATACCTCCGTCGAGCAGGTGTCCGGCGTCGAATTTCTCGTCGAGGTCGGCTTCACTGAGCCCGAAGTTGTCCAGTTCCAGGTTGGGATGCGAATCGGGACCGGGCCGCAGGGGATCGACATTCGCAATCAGGTGTCCCAGCCCACGGTAGGCGTAGATGAGGCTGTCCACCCGGGATTGCCGCAACGCCTGACGCCGGGATAGGCCCTCGGCGGTTGGCTCTGCGCGCCCCCCGCCGTTTCCGGCGAATTCGAAACCTTCAAAAAACGCGCGCCAGCCGGGTTCGACGGATTCGGGGTCGGTTTTCCAGGATTCGTAGTATCGATCGATCAGATCAGCATTCTCGAAGTTGGCGAAGGACAGATTTCTCGTTTTGCTGCTGACAGCATGCATGTTCTGCTGGCTCACGGTTCGTTGAAGGCAAGATGCATCAAAGCAAAATGTGTTACAAGAAAGAATCCCCCTTTTTTGTTTGTTCTTGTGGTTCCGAGGGCGATTTCGGATAGTATCACCAGGCATGGATCTTCTGGTTACACTGAAGCGGGATCTCGATGCGATGCGGGAGGCCGCGGCCAACGGCGACGGTGAGGGTATGACGGCGTCGCTGTTGCGGCTCGATGAACGGGCGAGACGCGAAGGGGATCGGCTGCCTCCCCGCCTGGCGCATTTCCTGGAGCGGCGGAGTTATGAAAAGGCCCGCGCATTCATCGAGGAGGAACTGGAGAATGAGAATCCCGGCTCTCCGGAGTCGGGGCGGCGGGAGTCATGAAAGACGATCAACGTGTATCCACGAAGGGAGGGGATTCCCTCGGTCACAATCCGTTCGGCGGGTTGGAGGTCGGTGCTTTTTGGCGAGGAGAGCCTCCAGCGCCCAAGGCGGAAGCCGGGAAAACGCCAAAGCCGGTCAAGACGACGGCGCGGCGGGTCGATGTCCGGAGGGAAAAATCCGGCCGCGGCGGGAAGACGGTGACCGTGATCGCCGGCCTCGGGTATCTTGGTGCGGCCGAACGCGAACAACTGGCCCGCGAGTTGCGGCGAAGTCTCGGTGTCGGCGGCGCGGTCAAAGGCGGTTCGATCGAGTTGCAGGGCGACCAGCGCGACGCCCTGGAGACTTTGCTGCCCGCCCGCGGCCTGCGTCCAGTTCGAACGGGCGGTTGAGCGCCGGGCTGGCAGCTTGTCGGACTTAGCTACCGCCCAAGCCCGACAAACTGCTAGAGGAAGGAGGTTTGGGAAGAGCCCCCGGCTTTCATGCCCACCGCTTCGTAGCCGCGCGGGGTGAGCACGCGTCCCTGGGGCGTGCGCTGCAGGTAACCTTCCTGGATGAGGAAGGGTTCGTGGACCTCCTCCAGGGTTTCCGGTTCTTCGCCGACGGCGATGGCCACCGTGGCCAGGCCGACCGGACCGCCGTTGTAATGGGTGGCGATCGCGCGCAGAGCCCGTTTGTCCATCTCATCCAGACCCCGGGCGTCGATTTCGAGCAGTTCGAGGGCCGCCCCGGCCATGTCGCGGGTGATCACACCGTCGCCGCGTTCCTGGGCGTAGTCGCGGGTGAAATTGATGAGGTTGTTGACGATGCGCGGGGTGCCGCGGGACCGGGAGGCGATTTCCCCGGCGCCGTCGCGTTCGATCCCGACATTGAGCAGGCGGCAGGTGCGGTTGACGATTTTGATCAGGTCGTCGCGATCGTAGTAGTCCAGCCGCGTCTGCAGGGTGAAACGGCTTCGCAGCGGGGTGGTGAGGAGGCCGCTGCGGGTGGTGGCGCCCACCAGGGTGAAGCGCGGCAGGTTGAGGCGCACGCTGCGGGCGTTGGGCCCCTGGTCGATCATGATGTCGAGGCGGAAATCCTCCATGGCCGAATAGAGATATTCCTCGACCGCCTTGGGAATGCGGTGGATCTCGTCGATAAACAGGACGTCGCCTTCCTCCAGGTTGGTCAGCAGTCCGGCCAGATCGCCCGGCTTCTCGACCACGGGTCCCGAGGTGATGCGCACGCTTTTCTCCATTTCGTTCGCCAGGATCAGGGCGAGCGTGGTCTTGCCCAGGCCGGGCGGACCGCTGAAGAGGATGTGGTTGAGCGGGTCGCCCCGGCGGCGGGCCGCTCCGACCATGACCTGAAGCCGTTCGATGCTCTTGCGTTGTCCCGTGAACTCGTCGAAGCGGGTCGGCCTGAGGACGGCTTCCTCGCCGGAGAGCGGGGATTCCAGCGTGGACTTGATGTAGTGGGCGCCTTTGTCGGGCTCGTTCATGGACGGGTTTCAGGATGAAGGGGAATCAGGGGTTTTGAAACACCAAAACCCGCCGACCGGCTTGATTTGCCGGGACGCCTGGGAGTCTGTAGGGCTTCGCCGACAGACTCCTAAAAGAGGAAACATCATGACAAAAAGCGGGAGGATATTGAAGAAGAAGCAAGAATCCGGGCAAAAATGAACGAGATTCGAACTTAAAGGGGCCTTTGTATACGCTTTGATGAGTTGATTTCACTTCTGTTCCCCAGTCTTGTCATGAAATTTCCTCCATTAGCAACCTGTCGGACTCAGGCGGTAGCCT
>SLOW01000301.1 GCA_007132315.1 Opitutales bacterium | reverse complement strand
GCGCACAATGGCGAGATCAATACGATCCGCGGCAATCGAAACATGATGCGGGCGCGGGAGTTTTCCGACGAGCACACGGTGTGGGAAAATCGCTTCGAGGATCTGCGACCGGTGATCCAGCCGGAGATGTCGGACTCGGCCAATTTCGACAACGCCCTGCAATGCCTCACGCTGGGCGGGCGCAGCTCTATACACGCCTGCCAGATGATGATGCCGGTGGCGTGGGAAAACGATCCGGAACTCCGGGGCGGCGTTCGCGATTTCTTCCACTATCACGCCGGAGTGATGGAGCCGTGGGACGGTCCCGCGGCGGTGGTGTTCTCGGACGGGCGTTACGTGGCGGCCTCGCTCGATCGCAACGGACTGCGACCGGCCCGCTACAAGGTGTACGACGACGGCGTGGTGCTGCTCGGCTCGGAAGTCGGGCTCATTCCCGACGGCGACGCCCGGGTGGTGGAGACCGGGCGTTTGGGGCCGGGCCGGATGATCGCGGTCGATCTGGAGACCAACACCCTGCTGCACGACGACCGCATCAAAACGGATCTGGCCGGACGGCATGACTACGGGACATTGTGCGAGCATTCGTTCATCAACCTGGGCCGGCGTTCGGCGGAGCGATCGATCGAAGACGACGTCCGTTCGGTCGAGCCCGGTGAGAAACTGGCCCGGCAGATCGCTTTCGGGTACGACCTCGACGAAATCGAAATCGTCCTGCAGCCGATGGCCGAAACCGGCCAGGAACCGACCGGCTCGATGGGAGACGACACGCCGCTGGCGGTGCTTTCGCGGCGGCCGCGCCTGCTCTACACGTATTTCAAGCAGCTGTTCGCCCAGGTGACCAACCCGGCGATCGATTCCATCCGCGAGAAGCTGGTGATGTCCACCCACACGCTCTTGGGCGGGGAATTGGACAGCGTGTTTCAGGAGAGCCCGCGCGATTCGCGCATCGTCGAAACGGCGTCACCGATCCTGGCCAACGGAGAGCTGGCGACTCTGTGGGAATTGAAGGAAGATCTCGGTGAGGTGCGGACTCTTTCGGTGTGTTATCCGGTCGCCGACGGCGCCGAGGGTCTGGAAGGCGCGGTCGCGCGTCTGGCGGAGGAGGCGTGCCGTGTGGTGGAGGAAGAGGGCGTGCGGGTGGTCGTGCTGTGCGATCGGGACGTCGATCGGGAGCATGTGGGCATACCGATGCTCCTGGCTACCGGAGCGGTGCACCATGCGATGGTGCGTCGCGGCGTGCGCCTGCGCTGCGGCATCGTCTGCGAGACCGGAGAAGCGCGCGAAGTGCACCAGATCGCCACGCTCATCGGCTTCGGCGCCAACGCGGTCAATCCGTACATGGCGTTCGAGGTGATCGCCGACCTGTGGGAGGAACGAAAATTCGAAACGGCCTCCAGTTTGAAGGCCGCCTGTGAAAACTACCGCGCCGCCCTGGACAAGGGGTTGTTGAAGATCATGGCCAAGATGGGCATCAGCGCCCTGTTCAGCTATCAGTCCGCCCAGGTTTTCGAGGCGCTGGGGATCGGCGAGCGGGTCATCAACGAATGTTTTTACGGCGCGTCCTCTCCGCTCGGCGGAATCGGCTACCGGGAAATCGGCGAGGAGACGCTGGCCCGGCACCGTCAGGCGTATCCGGAATCCGGCGACGTCAAGCTCGGGAACGAAGGTTATTACAAGGTGAACCGCCGCGGCGGCGAGTTCCACTCCTGGAACACGAAGGTGGTCGCGGGGATGCACAAGTTCCTCAAGACCTCCAGCCGGGACGATTTCACGAAGTACCTGACGGCCGGCGACGAGCACCAACCGGTGGGAATCAAGGATCTTCTGCGCTTCCGATACGCGGACCTGGAACTGCCGATCGAGCAAATCGAGCCGGTGGAGGACATCCGTCGCCGGTTCACCACGGCGGGCATGTCGCTGGGCGCGATTTCGCCGGAGACCCACGAGTGTCTGGCCATCGCGCTGAACAGTATCGGCGGCAAGTCGAACTCGGGCGAGGGCGGGGAGGATCCCCGGCGCTTTTCGCCCTTGGAGGACGGAAGAAACGCCAACAGCGCCATCAAGCAGGTGGCTTCGGCCCGCTTCGGGGTTACCGCCGAATACCTGGCTTCGGCCAAGGAGATCGAAATCAAGATCGCCCAGGGTGCCAAGCCGGGGGAAGGGGGGCAGCTTCCCGGGCACAAGGTGACGCCGCTGATCGCGCAACTGCGTTTCAGTGTGCCGGGGGTGACTCTGATCTCTCCGCCGCCTCACCATGATATTTATTCGATCGAGGACCTCGCGCAGCTGATCTTCGACCTCAAACAGGTCAACCCGCGCGCCAAGGTGTGCGTGAAGCTCGTGTCAAGCTCCGGCGTCGGCACGGTGGCCGCCGGCGTGGCAAAGGCTTACGCCGATGTCATTCTGATTTCCGGTCATGAAGGCGGCACCGGCGCCTCGCCGATCTCGTCCATCAAGAACGCCGGTTCGGCCTGGGAGATCGGACTTTCCGAGGCGCACCAGGTGCTGATGATGAACGGCCTGCGCGGGCGCGTGGTGCTGCGCACCGACGGCGGCATGAAGACCGGGCGCGATATCGTCATCGCCTCCATCCTGGGCGCCGAAGAGTACAATTTCGGCACCGCGGCTCTCATCGCCGCCGGCTGCGCGATGTTCCGGGTGTGTCACCTGAACACCTGTCCGGTCGGCGTAGCCACGCAGCGCGAGGATCTGCGCGCCAAATTCCGGGGAAAACCCGAGAATATCGTGAATTATTTCAACGGCGTGGCCGAGGACGTGCGGCAGTATCTGGCGCGCCTGGGGTGCCGGTCGATCGACGAAATCGTCGGCCGGACCGACCTGTTGGAGCAGATCGCCGACGAGGAAAATCTGAAGACCAAGGCGATTTCGTTCGCCGGTCTGCTGCACGATCCGGATCCCACCGGAGAAACCTCCCGGATTCACACCCGCGAGCGCAACGATCGGTTCGGCAACGAGGGGTCGCTCGACGACAACATCCTGCAGGAGATCAAGGATCTGGTGCGGGGGCGCGTGAAGCGCTACCGCGGCCGGTTCAAGGTCCGGAACACCGACCGTTGCGTGGGGACTCATTTGTCTGGTGAGCTGGCTTTTTCGCACGGGAACAGTGGTTTGGCGCCCGGTTCCATCGATCTGGCATTGACGGGCAGCGCCGGCCAGAGCTTTGGAACGTTCCTCATCCAAGGGATTCGCCTGACACTCCACGGCGAGGCCAACGACTACGTCGGCAAGGGGATGAACGGCGGTGAAATCATCATCCGCCCCCGCGACGGCGAAGTGTTCAACTGGCACGAGAACATCATTTTGGGAAACACCTGCCTGTACGGCGCGACCGGCGGTCATCTCTTCGCCGCCGGTCAGGCTGGCGAACGTTTCGCGGTGCGCAACTCCGGCGGGACGGCTGTCGTGGAAGGCGTCGGCGATCACGGCTGCGAGTACATGACCGGCGGCCTGGTGGTCGTGCTTGGGGAAGCGGGACGCAATTTCGGCGCCGGGATGAGCGGCGGTCTGGCATTTGTTTACGACGAAACGGACACGTTTGAAAAGCGTTACAATCCGGCCATGATCTCCATCGAGCGACTTGAAATCGAAAACGAAGTCGAATCGCTGCGCAGACTGGTCGAGGCCCATGGCCGCCTGACCTCCAGTCCGCACGCCCGGGCACTGCTCGACGCGTGGCCGGAGGCGTCGCGTCGCTTCTGGAAAGTCGTTCCCCATCCGCCCACACCGGAAACGCCGAAGCCCGTTTACGCATACAAGGACGAGGACGTACCGGTCGAGGTTTGAGCGAAGGCCGGAGAGTCGGGGGGCGGAGGACCGTAGGCTGTAGGCGGAGGGGACGGAAGGTAACAGGGAAAAGTGGACGAGCGGCGAAAGGGCGGAAAGCCGGGGGATTGATCGTCGGGTGTTTCCGCGTAGGCCGTCTCCGTGAGGAGCGGGGCGGGCGAGCCGGGGGAAGGGGCGAGGGCCCAATGGGCGGACGAAAAACGGGCTCCCGTGCGGGAGCCCGTCTTATAATAGGAATTCGGATTGCGGCCGGGGTTCTCAGAAGAGAACGCGCCAGGCGCCCATGACGGTGGTGGCTTCGAGTGTCATGCCGTTGTCTAGTTCGGAGTACTCGAGGCCGGCCATCAGTTTATGAGCGTCGCCGTGAATGTAGTAGTTGCCGCCGGCATACAGGGCCCAGTAGTCGGCGCCGGTGAAGCCGCCCGCTAGATCGGGCACGTGGGCGGCGTAACGGCTGGGGGCGGTCATGTTGAGGTCGGAGTCCACCATTTCATAGCGCAGCACACCCTGGAACTGTTCGGTGAAGTGGAAGGCGGGCTGGACGTACCAGCCGAAGACATCTTCGCTGCCGTCGGTTTCCGCCCAGAGAATCTCGGCGCGGATGTCGAGCTCGTTCAGCGCGTAGTGCAGACCGAAGGCGATGCCGCGGTCGTACATGAACACGGCGTCTCCATCGCGGTCGTCATTGAAGATGAAGTCAAGGCGGGCGGCCAGGGCGTGTCCTTCGGGCATGAAGTCGTCGAGGGTCATCCGTCCGCTCAGGTTGTACAGGTAGCGGGCGTGTTCGTTCACCTCGTTCGTGTTCTGCCGGTTGGTGTAGATGCCCGCGCTGTAGGAAAACAGCGGCGCGACTTCGAGGGAGCCGTCGAGGGCGATTCCGAGCATGTCGCCGTCGATGATCGTCTGGGTGGCGTTGGAGCGTTCGATGGTCAGGAGTTTCGCCGAACCGGTGGTGCGTTCCAGGCCGAAGGCGGGGCGATCGAACCCGACCTTCACGTGCGCGGCGTCATGCTTTCGCCATTGCAGGTAGGCGGAACGCAGGGGCTGGATGTCGTCGTCGAACTCATTGAACGCGAAGTTCCCCTCCAGGTTGACGCGCACGTCCTGGAGGAGATCGCCCTCCACACCGAGGCGGGCGCGGCGCAGCTCCAGGGTGCTCCAATTCTCGTCGTCGCCCGTGTTGGTATTCACGTAGGCGGCCTGGGTTTGAATCATGCCCCGGATTTGGAAATTCCGGAAATTGTCGCCCATGGGCGTGACGGCCGGGTGGCCTTCGGCCTTGATGCGTTCCACTTGTTCCGAGCTGAGGTGGCCGCCTTCCTCAAGGGCCTCCAGAAGGGCTGGGCTCGCGGCCGAGGCGGCCGATCCCGCGGCCAGAAGAGAGGCGACCGCGACGGCGGTGCAACGATAGCTGTAGTGACTCATTTTTCTTATGACTGATTGTGTTTCTCGATTGTAAGGGTTTCGAAACTCGGGAATGGTCCGGTCAACTGAACTGGAACCTCCCGGCGCGCAAATCGTTACCAAAATGTAACACGTTTTCGCAAGAAAAAAGCGGATCTCATGAACAGGATTAATTCCGGGGCTTCGCGGCCGGGATGGGGGCGCGACCGGATTTTTCGTCAGAACCGCGTTGCCAAACCGCTTGGAGCGTGGTTGCAATGAGCCCAATGTCAATGACACCACTCCAGGAACTCCGGCACTCGGCCGCTCATGTGATGGCCACCGCGGTGCTTCGTCTGTATCCGGAAGCCAAGCTCGATATCGGGCCGCCCACGGATACCGGGTTCTATTACGATTTCGATCTCGACCGTCAGATCACCGCCGAAGACCTGGAGCGTATCGAGGCGGAAATGCGCAAGGTCGTCAAGGAGAACCAGCGCTTTGAGCGGATCGAAACGACGCGGGAGCAAGCCCGGGCGTTTTTCGAGGAAAAGGACCAGCCCTACAAGATCGGACGTCTCGAGGATATTCCCGAGGACGAGCCGGTGACCTTCTACCGCAACGGCGAGTTCGTCGATCTGTGCGCCGGGACACACGTGAAATACACCAAGCAGATCAAGGCGTTCAAGCTGCTCAGCGTCGCCGGGGCGTACCACCGCGGCGACGAGCGCAACAAGCAGCTCCAGCGGGTTTACGGCACCGCCTTTCCAAGCAAGGAGGAACTGGCGGCGTACCTGGAGCAACTGGAGGAAGCGAAAAAGCGCGATCACCGGAAACTGGGGCGGGAACTGGAACTGTTTCACATCGACGATGCCGTCGGCCAGGGACTCGTGCTGTGGAAGCCGAATGGCGCGGTGATCCGGCAGGCGTTGCAGGACTTCATCGCGGGCGAACTTCGCAAACAGGGGTACGCTCAGGTGTTCACTCCCCATGTGGGGAAACTGGATCTCTTCAAGATTTCCGGTCACTTTCCCTATTATCAGGAGTCGCAGTTTCCGCCGATCATCCACCACGAGTTCCTGCACGCCCGGGCCGAGGAAGGCTGTGCCTGCGGGGAGCTGGCCAATCTGATGAACTCCGGCGAAATCGAGGGCTATTTGCTCAAGCCCATGAACTGCCCCATGCATATCAAGATTTTTGATTCGACCCCCCACTCGTATCGCGATCTGCCGGTGCGCCTGGCGGAGTTCGGCACGGTTTACCGGTGGGAGCAGTCCGGCGAGCTCAACGGCATGACGCGCGTTCGGGGATTCACCCAGGACGACGCGCACATCTTCTGCACGGAGGATCAGCTCGCGCCGGAGATCGGAGGCTGCCTCGACCTCGTGAAGACCGTTTTCCGCACCCTGGGGATGACCGATTATCGCGTGCGTATCGGGATGCGCGATCCGGATTCCACCAAGTATACCGGCGATCCCGAAAACTGGACCAAAGCGGAGAACGCCCTGCGCGAAGCGGCGCGGAGCCTGGAGGTCGCTTTCTCCGAGGAACCGGGGGAGGCCGCCTTCTACGGGCCGAAGATCGATTTTGTGGTGCGCGATGTCATCGGGCGCGAGTGGCAACTCGGCACCGTGCAGGTCGATTACAACCTGCCCGAACGCTTCGACCTGTCCTACGTCGGCGCCGACAACCGGCAGCATCGCCCGGTGATGATCCACCGCGCGCCCTTCGGGTCGATGGAACGCTTCTGCGGCGTCCTGATCGAGCACTTCGCCGGCAATTTCCCCGCCTGGCTCGCTCCCGAGCAGGCGCGGGTGCTCCCGGTGAGCGATAAACTACTGGATTACGGCCGCAGCGTGCTCGACAAGCTCCGCCACGCCGGCATCCGCGCCTCCCTCGACGAGCGCAACGAAAAGCTCGGCGCCAAGATCCGGCTCGGACGGTTGGAGCGCATCCCCTACCTGCTGGTGGTGGGCGAAAAGGAAGAAGCCGCGGGCATGGTGTCCGTCCGCTCCCAGACCGCCGGGGATCTCGGGACCCGCGAGGCCGACGGCTTTGTGGCATTCCTCGCCGGCGAGATTGAGGAACGTGCGCTGCCGCCGAAGCAGGCCTGACAGGGCCTTTCCATTTGACGGCTGCAAGCCGCATGAAGAGGCATTTGCAATCGAAGATTTGAGATGTGAAATTAAACCCATGAATTTGAATGGGATACCTGTTCAAACGTAAATTCCGTGGAAAGCCTGAAAAAAAATTCGTTTGAGGGCTTGACGGGGGTTCGATTGTGTTTCTAATCTCCCGGCTATCCGGCAAGACCGCTTGCCCCAAAACAACAACCCTCGATCCCGCTGTGTTTGGCGCCGCTTTCTTGCGGCCGCGAGCCGGAATAGGCGTGCGGTCCGCACCATGGAAACCCGAAAAAACGAAAGGAAAAATGACCCTGAACAAAATACCCCTCCCGCTTCTGGCGGGCCTGCTGACAGTCGCTCTGCCCCTGCACGGCGACTTGCTCCTGACTTATACGGAGTTCGAAAACAATGAAGGCGGTCAGATCACCACCCCGACCACCGCGGCTCCGGGAATCATCGGTTCTGAAATCGGTTTGACCGACGGCAACCTGACCACGGGCGAGTTCAACGCCGCCGACTGGTCTTCCCCGCTGCCCTATCTCCAGGGCGGCAGCGGTTGGGACGAAACCGATCCGGCCGGGGCGAAAGCCTTCACGTTTGGCATGGAGGCGGAACCGGGCGAGGTCTTCAGCCTTGTGGAATTCCGCTTCGAAGACCGGGCGACCGGGGCGGGGCCTTCGGCGATGGGCGTCTGGATCAACGGAACCCAGGTCTTCGCTCGTCATGTGGCCGACAGCGAGAACGAAGTGAACGCGATCGATCTGGCCGGATTCTCCCTGGACGCCCTGACCGAGGCGGAATTCGTCGTCGCCGGTTGGGACGACGGTTCGCGCGACACGTCCGGCGGAGGCCAGTGGCGCACCGCCGGGTACGAAGTGCGCGGCGCCGTCGCGCCGATACCCGAACCCTCCACCTGGGCTTTGTTGACCGGTCTCGCGTGCCTCGCCGGAACGCTCGCACACCGTCGCCGCCGGAACCGTTAAAGACCGATTGCCTACCCCTGAACCGAGAGCGGAGACGAAATGTGAGGTTCGTCTCCGCTCTCCATTTTTTGGATGGCTTACCAGAGGGAAGGGCGGACGGGAGTCCGGTCCCGAAGGGACGGCTGATTGCCGTTCTATTGGTCGGATTGCCCGGAAACAGAAGATTCAGCCGTTCCTTTGGGACGAGTCGTCGTGTCGCGGATCAACCCGGCGTTGAAACGCCCGCTATTTCCATGTTGTCCCTTCGGGTCAGGCTCGTCCGTTTCTGCGTAAACTTGCCGATCACTGGGTCCGGTGTGCGCGTACCGAGCGTCTGTTCGTCAGGGCGGAAATACATGTCAAACGCAGCTGGAATGCGGCCGCCGCCGGGACGGTGTGCGGGTGAGATGGTGGTCGAACGGGTCAGGGCATGGCGATCAGCGGGTTTTCGGCCGCGACCCACTCCCGGACCGGGTCGCCCCCGGCAATGTGTTGCTCGAGGATGCGGTCGAGTTTTTCCGGGGTCACGTCGCCGTACCAGGTCCCGTCCGGATACACCACGAGCCAGGGCCCGCCAGTGCAGATGCGGAAACAGCCGGCTTTTGTCCGCATGACCGGTAGATCCGTCTTCTTGATCTTCTTTTTCGCGTAATCCCAGAGCCGCTGGCCGTCTCCCTTCGAGCAGCAGTCCGGGCCGATGCAGAAGAACAGGTGACGGCGGGCGGACGGGACTCCCGCCTTGACGATTTTCTCTTCCAAGGACTTCCCCATATCTCACTCTTCCACGACGATCGGTCGAATCGCAAATTGGATTTGCCGGACGGGGCTGGTTTTGCTACGATGCTCTCATGAGTATGACCAAGGCTTCATCCACTTCGAG
>SLOW01000347.1 GCA_007132315.1 Opitutales bacterium | reverse complement strand
GGCGGAGAGAGAGGGATTCGAACCCTCGGAACCCCTTTTGGGGGTTCGGCGGTTTAGCAAACCACTGCTTTCGGCCACTCAGCCATCTCTCCGGAAGGTGTGAACGATACTCTCGGGCAGTAAAGATCCGGTGGCCGGGAAATTCAAGGATGAATTCTCCTTTTTTCAACCGGAAGGCTCAACTGTCGCGTGTGCCGGACTCCGAGGTCCGAATTCGCGGTTGCCTTCCGGCCGTAAAATGCCGACAATCCCACACCTATGAACGGAGCCGAAATCGTCAAGAAAACCGATGCACACGCTTTTCTCCCGTTCGCCCAATACGCAGGAGAGGTATCCATCTGGGGGCAGCTGTTCTACGCGGCGGTGATCGTCGCCGTGGTCATGGCGCTCGCCGCGGTCCTCTCCCGCGGGGTCGATCGCCTGCAGGACAAAGGCAAGGTGCCGGGGTACCTGCTCCTACCGTTGCGGGTGTTTATCAAGTGGGGTATTTTCGTCCTGGCCCTGCTGCTTATCCTCCACAATATCGGCGTACAAATCGGCGGAATCTGGGCCCTGATCTCGACGGTTCTGGCCATGATCGCGATCGGTTTCGTGGCGGTGTGGAGCCTGTTGAGCAATCTCTCCGCCACCCTCCTGATCCTAATCTTCCGCCCGTTCGAGATCGGTGACACCATCGAGTTCGTGGGCGAACCGACCAAGGGTAAAGTGAGCCGGCTGAGCATGATGTACACCACCCTGGAGGAGAGCGGCGGAAGCGTGATTCAAATTCCCAACAATCTCATTTTTCAGAAAGTCATTCGGCGCAAACGCGGCGCCGGAACGGAGGAACTCGTTGAGAGCCTGCGCAAGGACTCACCGCCCGAACAACGGATTGATCCCGAATCGGCGGGAGCGGCGCCAGGATCCGACAGCGGGAATTCGAGCTAAACCGATTCAACGACTCAACAGGATAATCTAAGATGCCAGAGAAAAAACGACGCAGGACCGAGACAGTCAAACAACGCATCGCCATGGTTTCCACGCACGGCTACGTCGCCGCGCATCCGCCGCTTGGGGCACCGGATACGGGAGGTCAGGTGGTTTACGTCATCGAGCTTTCCAAGAAGCTGGCGCAGCTGGGCTACAAAGTCGATATTTGGACCCGACAATTCGAGGACCAGCCCGAAATCGACGAGATCAACGAGGATGTGCGGATCATCCGGGTCCCCTGCGGCGGGAAGGATTTCATTCCGAAGGAATACCTTTACCGGAAGCTGCCGGAATGGACAGAGCACGCGCTTCGCTACATCCGGCGGCACAAGCTCGACTATCAATTCATCAACAGCCACTACTGGGACGCGGGCCTGGCCGGCCAGCACCTCGCCGAAGACCTCGACGTCCCCCACGTCCACACCCCCCACTCCATCGGGACCTGGAAAAAGCGGCAGATGGAGAGCGATCACCCGGAAGACAAGGACAACTTCGAGGAAATGTACAACTTCTCCCGCCGTATCCACCACGAAAGCACACTGTACAAGGAGGCCGACCTGCTGATCGCGACAACTCCGCCTCAGTATGACCTGCTGATCTCGGATTACCACGTTCCGGCCGAGGACATCCGCATGATTCCTCCCGGTTACGACGACAACCGCTTTTTCCCGGTCAGCGAACCCACCAGACGCGCCGCGCAGGAACGGCTCGGGTTTAAACCGAAGACCATAGCGTGTGTCGGGCGCCTGGCCGAAAACAAAGGATTCGACCTGCTGGTGGACGCCTTTTCGGTGGTGGCCTCACGGCACGACGACGCCCACCTGCGCCTGGCCTTGGGCGTGGAAAACCCCGACCAGCCCTCTCCCCTGCTCAAGGATTTGAAGGCCAAAATCAAAGGCTACGACCTTGAGGATCGCGTCACGATCACTGGCTCTGTGTCGGACGAGGATCTCCCGGATTTTTATCGGTCCGCCGCCGTCTTCGCCCTGCCCAGTCGTTACGAACCCTTCGGCATGACCGCGATCGAAGCGATGGCTTCGGGAACACCGACCGTTATCACCGTCCACGGGGGCCTGTTTCGCGCCGTGGCTTACGGCGAGCACGCCCTTTACGCCGACTCCTTCGACAAGGAAGACTTCGGCATCACGTTGCTCAAGCCGATTCGCTACCCGGCCCTGCGCGCCAGGCTGAGCCGAAACGGATCCCACCGGGTGCGCAGCCTCTTCACCTGGACGGGAATCGCCCAGCAATTGCTCAAGGCGGTGGAGGGCCGAGAGTCAGCCAGCTTTAATGTTACCCGGCGGTCGTACCGAGACCTCTGGTCCGAGGATTGACGCGGCGACGCCGCCGGGATTCGACGCAAGCCGGCGGTCGCCCGGATTGCGACACCGACTGTTTATCATGGCTATTAAACTCTTTTCATCCGATCTCGACGGGACCCTGCTTGGGAAGCCGGACTCGACCATCATCTTTAAATGCACCTGGGAAAAGCTGCCGGAGGAAAACCGCCCGTTTCTCTGCTACAATACCGGACGGGTTCCCAAGGACGCGCTCAGCCTCATTCCCAAGGCGAATTTACCGAAACCCGATTACCTCATTTGCGGCTTGGGCACCTCGATTTACGATTTCCGAAAGAAGGCCTTCATCGAAGGATTCGAGGACACCCTCCTGCCGAACTGGAACCGGAAAAAGATCGAGGAAATCGTCGAAAGACTGCATCAACTGGAGAAACAACCGGCCACCCACAACACACCGTTCAAATCGGGGTGGTACTACCACGACGCCTCCCCCGAACAAATCGCCCGCCTGCGCCAGGATCTGGCCGACGCCGGACTCGACGTCACCGTGGTGTACTCCAATGCACGCGAGGTAACCATCCTGCCGAAATCCGCCAGCAAAGGGAAGGCGCTGCGCTGGCTGCTGAAACGGCTCAAGATCAAACCCTCGGAAACCCTGGTCGCCGGCGACGGAGGCAACGACAGCTCGATGTTCAAGATCAAGGGGGTGAACGGGGTGATCGTCGAGAACGCCCAGCCGGAACTCTACGAAGCCACGGTGGAGACAACGGTGTACTTTGCCCAGGGCTTCAACGCCGATGGCGTCCTCGACGGCTTGATGCATTTCGGCGTGATCGATAAGCCAGAAATGGTCGATTGCAAGGTCATTACCGAACGCAATTTCGAACCGGAAATCATACAGCTCTTCGACCCGTGTCAGATCCGGGAACTGGATACGGAGCAGCGCGACTTCATCGGCCTCGCCTACGAGAAGGCGATCGAAGCGCTGAATAAAAACATCACCCCGCTCGGTTTCTCCGCCTGTTCGACCACCGACAACGAAATCCGCGGCACCGACGCGAATTACCACAGCGTGTGGGGGCGCGACGGAGCGATAACCACAATCGGCACGTTGTCGTTAAAGGATCCTCAGTTCCGCCAATGCCAACGCGCCACGCTCGACACACTTCTCAGACACATTTCACTGAGCGGCCAGATCCCGGCCAACGTCCGCATCTCCGACGAAATACCGGACTATTCCGGTATCGGAGGCATTTGCGCGGTTGACTCCGGAATCTGGGTGATCATCGCCGCCTACGAGTACGTGCGGGTGACCAAAGACTTTGAGTTTCTGGAATCCCACATCGAATCCCTGCAGCGGGCCATGAACTGGCTGAGCGCACACGACGGGAACAACGACGCGCTGCTTGAGATTCCCGAAGCCGGTGACTGGACTGACCTGTTCGGCCGCAGCTACAACGTGCTCTACGACGAGGTGCTCTGGTACCAGGCGAACATTTCCTTCGGCCTCATGCTGGAGTGGCTCGGAGAACTCGGCCGGGCCGGCGACTACCTGCGTTGGGCCCAGACGATCAAGGCGGCCATCCTGCGCAAGTTCTGGCCCTCCACCAACGGGTCCGACGTGGCGAGCAAGTCGTTCGCCGACCAGCAGTTTTCGCTCGGAGATACCAGTTACCTGCTCCCGGAAGTCACCCCGTTCGGGTTCAACTGGCGATGCGATGTCTATGGAAACATCCTCGCGTTCCTCTACAACGTGCTGGATTTGGACCGCGCGAAGATCGCTTTTCGGTTCATGTGGGGCGTCGGAGTGAACAACCCCTGGCCGGTGGCGAATCTTTACCCCGTGGTGACCGGCGGCGACCCCGACTGGAAGAATTACTACACCGTCAATCTGCTCAATCTGCCGAATCACTACCACAACGGCGGGATCTGGCCCTTCATCGGTGCGCAGTGGGTGCGGTTCATCAACCGTTTGGGCTTGCGAGACCTCGCCTACCAGGAACTGCTTCGACTGGCGGAATTGAACAAGCAGGGCATCGCGCATGAATGGGAATTCAACGAGTGGGCGCACGGGAAGACGGGCATCCCCATGGGGAAAGCCTACCAGGCGTGGTCCGCCGCCGAATTCATCCACGCCTGCCACGACTTGCAGGTGGACCGCAAGGAATTCCTCGGCTGAACGGCATCCTGTCGGACAAGGCCGGCAGGCCTTGTCCGACAGGATGCTAAATGGGGGTTCGGGCAGGCACACGCAAAAAAAGCCCGACCCGCATAGCGGGATCGGGCTCTTGTTTAAAGACCGAATTCCGGGCCGGAAATCAGTACTCAGTACTGCAGATTAAGTCCGGCCGTCCAGTACACAAAATCCCGGCTGCTGTCGATCGGCGTGTTGTCCAGACCGCTGCGGCCCATGTAGTGTACGCCCGCAGTCAAGGTTGCCACTTCATTCAGTTGATACGGAATAGTGGCGTAGGCGCCGTAATAGGTGTGATCCTCTTCGAAGCGGCGATCTTCGTCAGTGTATCCAAGAAACGCCCCCAGATCGAGAGTCGCTGGGATTCCGCCTTCGAAGGGCTGGCTGTATTCAACGAAGCCTTCGACGGTGAAGCTCTTGTCGATGTCGTAAAAAACGTACCCTCCGCCCGAAAAGAAGCTGTCGGCTATCTCCTCCATCCGCAGGCCCAGGTAGGGCTCAATGGTATCATCGAGTATGTTGGCCGGACCGCGCATGGGAAAATGGTAATAAGCGGCGCCGATATCTACAAAGAAATTGTGCTGCAACTCGGCGTCGAATCCGGCGTAAGCGTTGACCTCGTTTTCGAAGTCTCCCCGGGCCGGCATCGCCGCCCAGGCGCCCAGGTACATGTCGCCGCCGGGATTGCCCCGCGACTGAATCTCCACGGCGGGCATCACGGTCGGACCCGCTTCCTTGACGCCGCGAAAAACATATTCGGACGAGAAAACCGCCTCGGTCGAGACGATGTAGTCGTTGGCCTGAGCCTGCGCGAGGGACGGGCCGAGGATAGAGGCAAGAACGATTGGTAGCAGAGTTTTCTTCATGATTCTTTCTATTGCTGTTCCTTTGCCGGCGGTACTTCCGGACATCAGCCCGCAAACCGCTGCCGGGCAAACACTCGTTACCATGGTGAAAGAACCGCCGAACCGGGCAATGATAAAAGGTCCGAAAAGATTCAAAAAAGGGTAAATCAAGAGTAGCTGCGCCGGCTGTCCAGAGCGCTCTTCAGCGTCACCGGGTCGGCGTAAAAGACGCCCCCGCCGCTGGGCAGGCCGAAACCGATCCGGGAGACCGCCACGCCCTCGCCCGCAATGTTCTCGGTGATGTAGTGACAGGTCGCTTCGCCCTCGACGTCGTTGGGGAGAGCCAATACCAGTTCGCGCACGTCGCCGGAGCGGAGGCGTTCACCCAGAGAGGCGAGGTTCAGGTCTTCCGGACCGACGCCCGATATCGGCGAGAGTTTGCCGTGAAGGACGTGATAGAGGCCGCGGTAGGCGGACGATCGTTCCAGGGCCATCAGGTCCACCACCTGTTCGACGACACAAACCACGGAAGCGTCACGGTGGGAATCCGAGCACACTGGACAGAGCTCCTCTTCAGCCATTCCTCCGCAGAGGCGACATCGCCGTATGTCTTCCGCCGCCCGGCGCAGCGCTTCCACCAATGCGTTCAGCCGCTCCGGCCGCTCGACCAGGAGGTGCAGCGCCAGGCGCTCGGCGGAGCGGTAACCGAGTCCGGGCAGTTTTTTCAGCACGGCCTGAAGATCTTCGAATGCGGAACCCATGAATGCCCTGCAACCTGACCCGTCCCATCCCCAATGACAAGCGCTTCGCGTGCGCCGGGAAACCCGGCGCACGCAAAAAATTCAGAACAACCCCGGCATGTTGAAACCGGAGGTCACCTTCTGCATTTCGGACTCGTTATACTCCTTCGACTTGCTCGCAGCCTCCTGAATCGCGTTCAAAAGGGTCTGTTCCACCATTTCCTTGTCCTCCTTGAGGAATTCCTCATCCAGGTGAACGGAAAGAAACTGACCGGCCCCGTTGATTTTCACGGTCACGGCGCCCCCGCCGCCGGACACCTCGAATTCCTTCTCGGCCAACTCGTTCTGGAGCGTTTCAATCTGGCGCTGCATCTTCTGCGCCTGCTTCATCAATTTGCCGACTCCTGCCATAACGTTATCCTTGTTTGAAGGTTGGAAAAATCCGTAAGTAAATGAAAGGTCTCTCAACCCCGCTTCCCGGTCAAGCCTAAGCCCCCGGGTCCTTCGACCTTGATTCCGTCCGGTCGGGGTATATTTTCCTTCATGAGCAAGAAGCCCTGTCCCGCAACGACCGGGGCTTCGTCGGCAATTCCCACACGTCCGACTGCGTCGAACTGCTCGCCTTCGGGCCGGGCAGCGAGGGCGTCAAGCCTTACACCATGAACACCGGTCTGTTCGATATCATGGTCCGGGCGGGCGGAATAGAAACGGGCTGACCGGACATCGCACGTCCGTTGCGCCCGGCATCAATCGAATTCCCGCTGGGTCCTGGCAGCTTGTCGGACTTTGGATACCGCCTAAGTCCGACAAGCTGCTCATGGATACCGGATCGGTCCGGACCATCAGCCGGCGGACGATTCCTCATTCAGAATCGCCCGGTAACCTTCCCGAAACGTAGGATAGACAGGTCGCCAGCCGAGCGTGTTCTTGATTTTCGCGTTGGAAATACGGCGACAACGCGAGCGACGCTTTGGGCTCGACGCCGACTCGGCGCCCGGACCTTCGAAGCGGGGTTGAGGGGCTCCGGTCCTCTCGGCCAGCCACTGCGCCACGATTCGCCTCCGTTCGGGCCGGTCGTCCACCACGTTGAACACATCGCTTCTCTCGCCCCCGGTCGAATCCAGAACCGCCCACAGCGCACCGGTGATGTCGTCCCGGTGGATCGCGTTCAGGATCGCCTCACCGGACCCGGGAAACACTCGGCCCGCCCGTACCCGATTCAGGAAAGCGTGCCGGCCCGGCCCGTAAATACCTGCCAGGCGCAGGACACGACGGCGGTCGGCGGGAAACGCCGGATCGAGGAGCTCGCGTTCGGCCGCCACCAGGACATCGGCAGCCTCGGAATGACCGCCCGTCTCCGCGGACTCGTCCACCCATGACCCGTCATCCTGCGGATAAACCCCGACACTCCCGGTGTACACGACCGCTCCGGCCGGACCGCCGCAGAGCCATCGGCGCAGCGAGCGCATTCCCTCCAGATAGGAGTGGCGGTAACCAGCCAACCCGCCGCCTCCCGAGCCGACGCAATTGACCACCACGTCGGGTGCGCGAGCGATCCGTTCGTGCCACGTGTCGGAAGCCAGGTCGCCCTCGATCACGGTAACCGCAAATCGATCGTTCAACGCCCTGGCCGTCGCCGGGTTACGCGTGAAAACCGTCACCTGGAAGCCACGTCTGAGCGCCTCGGGCAACAGTGCCGACCCCACGTAGCCGCAACCGAATACCACCATTTCTCTCGCTTTTCCGCTTTCTTGTGTCATTTAACCTTAAATTTCCACTTGGATTCCACGCCCACCCGAATTAAACTTCCCTCAATGAAATCGGCGCTGATCATTCTCCCCGAAGGCTTCGAAGAGATTGAGGCATTATGTGTTGTCGATATTTTGAGGCGAGGAAACATCGAATGTACCATCGCCGCACACCACGACAATAAGTTCGTCACTGGCAAGACCTGCATCCAGGTGGTGGCGGACGAACTGTTCCGGGAGGTGGCGAAGCGGACATTCGACCTCCTGGTCATTCCCGGAGGGCCGGGTATTCGCCACCTTCGCAACGACCAGGCGGTGGTGGATTATGTGACCCGGCACGCATCGTCCGGAGGGATCATCGGAGCCATCTGCGCGGCTCCCACCCTGCTCCAGGATGCGGGAATTCTCAAAGGCATTCGCCACACCGCGCACTTCTCCGTGGCGTCGGAATTGCCGGACCTGATCGAGGACACCGCGGTCGTCCGGGATGGAAATATCATCACCTCCCGCGGAGCCGGTACGGCCATTCCCTTTGGCTTGCGACTGCTGAGCGCCTTGACCGACGAGGAAACCGCCAATTCCGTGAGCGATTCGATCTGTTACTCCCCAACACTCGAAACATCGGCAGTCCGCAAATAGAGTCGCTTTTCGCCACGGAAATCGTCGGCGAAAATTGAGGTAATAAAATTGTAAAACTCTGTCGTTTAGAGCAATACTGATACGACGCGTCTTTACTAGTGATCCGATTGCCGATACGGTCACGCCAAAATCCGGGTGCGCTATCGCACCAACACGCAAAGCGCCAGGGCGTACGGTATACAAGATTTCGTACGAACTAGCCGGGACGACACACCGGAACGTGGTCGCCGTACATGAAATCTCGCATCAAATCGCTGCTCATCTTCTCTCTCATCTTTACCATCCTCGCGAGCGTGGGGTTGCTCCTGCTCGACGACGCGCTGGTGGAGAGCCTGGGACCGAAGATGTACCTGATCGGATTAACCTTCATCGCGTGCGTTCTGCTGCTGTTGAGCGGCTATGTCTGGGATCGCGATACGGCTTCCGATATCAGGAACCTGAAGAGCCGGATCGATTCGGCCCGGCCCCAGTCCCCCGACTTCTCGGCACCGGCACCCGGGGGCGAGGATCTCGCCGCCGACGGACAGAATGAAATCTTCGGTATCGCCCGGCAGATCGAACAGATGGCGCAGTCGCTGCAGAAAGTGGATGCCCGCTACCGCGCCATCGTGGAAGATCAGATCGACCTGGTCTGCCGCTACCTGCCCGATGGGACGCTGACATTTATCAACAACGCCTACTGTCAGGCAATGGGTTCGACCAAGGACGAACTCCTGGGTAAGCCCTTC
>SLOW01000336.1 GCA_007132315.1 Opitutales bacterium | reverse complement strand
GCCCCGCGGTGGACTGACCGCCCGTGTCGAGATTCGACGGAAACGTATAGCTCCGCTGATCCTGCCCGCCGTCACGGTGCGTGTAAATCGTCTCCCCGCCCACGAACTCTTCGTTGGCGGAAGGATTGAACATCTTGATATACTGAACGGAGCCGTCGGCGTTGGAATAGATCTGCCGGATCTCCCAGAGATGGAAGCGTCCGTAGGCGCGTTCGCACGCGAACAGGCCCGCGGCGACAATCAGGACCGGCAACGCGCGACACCTGAGTCGATTACTGGGGCTCATTCCGGGATCTCCTTTCTATTTTTCGGTGGTGGTATCGGGACCAATCAGGCAGCCCGTCAGGGCACGATAAATGAGCGCATTCTCGGAATGCCACTGAAATCAACCTCAGCTAAAAATAATTTTTTCTAATTGTCAAAAACATTTTCTCTGATCTCCAAATCCAGGCACCCATATGGCCCGAAGATACGGGTCTTGCCGCCTGGCAAGCACTCTGGCGGGAGCTGCGGGCGAAACCGGTTCGGGGGGCGTACGCAGGGGAAGGCGGCTCGCGAATGGGTGCCGGCTCTCTCGGTCCTCACGGACCGGCCTACGGTTTTCCGGCCCTCACGCACCGACTCACTTGGACCCGAACGTAGGCCCGCCCGTGAGGGCGGGGTTGGGCGGGTGACATGGAGCGAACGCGTTCCCGGTTCGGTCCTCCCTGTCCTTACGGACAGGCTTGCGGTGCTTGGTTTTCGGGGGCCGTGTAACGGGAAAGCGGGTGGGCCCTGTCGGATTCGAACCGACGACCAAGGGATTATGAGTCCCCTGCTCTAACCGCTGAGCTAAGGGCCCGCTTTACAGAATGTCCTGACCGATTTGACCGGAGGCGTCAACCGCGGTTTGCGGGCGGGCGGCTTGGTTCAGACGGACGGGCGGGATGCCCGCGGTCCCGGGACTCTCTTTATAATTATCTCCGCGGAGCGGAGACGATCATTTGCGCCGCTTCTTGATCATCAACTGGGCGGCGGAGAACCGGACGAGGCTCTCGAGGCGTTCGACTTCCGACGGATCGAGCTCCGCCTTGGCGGAGAGGGCCTTCTGGGCCCGCTCCATGGCCTTTTCGACCGCGGTTTCGTCGATTTCCTCGATGTCGATGGCGGATTCGGCCAAGACGGAAACCTTGTCGGCCGCGACTTCCACAAAACCGCCACCGACAGCGAGGGTTTCGGGTTCGCCGGCTTTCATCACCCGCAACTCGCCGGGTTCCAGCTGGGTCAGCAGCGGAAGGTGGCCGGGGAGAATTCCGAGCTCTCCTTCCACGGTCGGCAGCACCACCGTTTCGATGGTGTCGCTGTACACCCGTTTTTCCGGTGTGACGATTTCAAGGAGGAGTGGCATGAACGAATTTTGGATCTTGGATTGCGGATTTTGGATCGTGGCAAAGTCGCCGGTCCGACTCTCCGGTGTTCCGGTACTCAGGCTTTGGCGTCCGCCGGTTGAACGACCTCGTCGATTCCGCCCTTCATATAGAAATCGTTTTCGGCCACGTCGTCGAGTTCGCCGTCGAGGATCATCTTGAATCCGCGGAGGGTGTCCTCCAGCGAGACGATCTTTCCGGGCACACCGGTGAAGACTTCGGCGACGTTGAACGGTTGCGACAGGAAGCGCTGGATTTTCCGGGCGCGGTACACGCTGAGCTTGTCTTCGGGCGACAGCTCGTCGAGTCCGAGAATTGCGATGATGTCCTGCAAGTCCTTGTAGCGCTGGAGCACGTTCTGAACGCCGCGGGCGACATCGTAGTGTTCTTGGCCGACGATCATCGGATCGAGGGCGTTCGAGGACGACGCCAGTGGATCTACGGCCGGGTAGATCCCAAGCTCGGCGATGGAGCGCTCCAGCACGATGGTGGAGTCGAGGTGGGCGAAGGTGTTGGCCGGCGCCGGGTCGGTGAGGTCGTCCGCCGGTACGTAAACCGCCTGGAAGGAGGTAATGGACCCCTTGTTGGTGGAGGTGATGCGTTCCTGGAGATTTCCCATCTCCGAAGCGAGGGTGGGCTGGTACCCCACTGCGGACGGGGACCGTCCGAGGAGCGCGGAGACCTCCATGCCCGCTTGGGAAAAACGGAAAATGTTGTCGATGAAAAGCAGCACGTCCTGATTCTGCTCGTCGCGAAAGTACTCGGCCATGGTGAGAGCGGTCAGACCGACGCGCATCCGGGCGCCCGGGGGCTCGTTCATCTGGCCGTAAACCAGCGCCACTTTGGAGTTCTCCAGATTCTTCTGGTCGATGACGCCGGCGTCGGACATTTCGTGATACAGGTCGTTGCCCTCGCGGCTGCGCTCGCCCACCCCGGCGAAGACGGAAAATCCGCCGTGGGTTTTGGCGATGTTGTTGATCAGCTCCATGATGACAACCGTCTTGCCGACCCCGGCACCTCCGAAGGCGCCGACCTTGCCGCCCTTGATGAAGGGGCAAATGAGGTCGATGACCTTGATCCCGGTTTCGAGAATCGTGGCCTTGGTGTCCTGGTCCACGAGCTTCGGCGGCTCGCGGTGAATAGGGAGCCTTTTGTCGAACTTGACCTCGCCGCGCTCGTCCACCGTGTCACCGGTCACGTTGAAGATGCGTCCGAGCACCCCTTCGCCCACCGGGACGGAGATCATATCGCCGGTATCGTGCACGTCCATGCTGCGGACCAGACCCTCGGTGGAGGACATGGCGATGGCGCGAACCACGCCGTCTCCCAGATGCTGGTGAACCTCCAGGACGACGTGCTGATCGGTGTCGCCGACTTTAAAATCAACGCGCAGGGCCTGATAGATCGGCGGAAGGCTGTCGGCGGGAAACTTGGCATCGACGACCGGTCCGATGACTTGAACGATTTTGCCTGTAGTGTTGCTCATGATTCTCGTGAATTAAAGGGATGGATCAGCTGTTGGACGCTGTGGCGGCGGCGATTTCCAGAATTTCCTGGGTGATGGCCGCCTGGCGTGCCTTGTTGTATTCGAGGGTGAGTTCCTCCAGAAGATTGGTCGCGTTGTCGGAAGCGGTTTTCATGGCCACCATCCGGGCGCTGTGCTCGGAGGCCTTGGCATCGAGCACGAACTGGTAGATCTGCTGGTTGATGTAGAGCGGGAGGAGGTTGGAGAGCACCTCGTGGGGACTCGGTTCAAAAATCATCTCACGCTCATCCCGCCGCAAGTGGGCCTGGACCTCGTCTTCGTTCTCCGCCTGCTGGCGGCGCATTTCCTCGACAATTCCGCGGAGATTGGCCAGAGGCAGCAGTGGGTAAACGGTCGGTTCCTGGCGCAGGGTGTTGACGAACTTCGGATAAATGATCTCGAGGGTGTCGATTTCCCGCTGCAGGTACTGCTCGGTGAAAAACTCGGAAACGACTTTCACCTCATTGAAATCAACCTTCTCGCTGACCGAGAAGTCGGCCAGCAGGTTGCGACGGGTGCGGCCGAGGAACTGGGTTCCTTTGCGGCCGATGCAGACGAACTTGGCGTCGCGATCGACCTCGCTGGTCACCGCCTTGAACAGGTTGGCATTCAAGCCGCCGCAGAGGCCTTTGTCGGTGGTTATCAGCAGGATACCGCGGGTCTTGATCTCGCGGGCTTCGAGGAACGGGTGGCGAAGGTTCTCGACCTGTTCCTCCAGGGCCGCCAGCATTTCGGACAGCAGCAGCGAATACGGATTCCCGGCCAGAGCGGTGTTTTGCGCCTTCTTCATCTTGGAGGCGGCCACCAGCTCCATGGCCTTGGTGATCTGCTTGGTGTTCTTTACCGACTTGATGCGCCGGCGAATGTCGCGCGTGCTGGGCATGGATTACGTATTCCGCTTCTTAGGTGGCTCCGCGGCTCAGGAGGCGTCGAAGCTCGGTTTCCACTCCTCGTAGGCGGCTTTCAATTCCTTCGCGATCTCGTCCGAAATCGCGCCCTCCTTGAGGATTCTTTCCAGGAGGGCGGTTTTCCGGGCGGTGATGTGTTCGCGGAAATTGACGGCGGCTTGCACAATCTTCTTGCTGTCGATCGAATCGTAATAGCCGTTCTCGATTCCCCAGAGAGTGGCCACCTGCTGCTCCATCGGAATCGGGTTGTACAGGCGTTGCTTGAAAATTTCCACCACCCGCGCCCCGCGGTCGAGCTGGGCTTTGGTCTTGGCGTCGAGGTCGGATCCGAACTGGGCAAAAGCCGCGAGCTCGCGATACTGCGCGAGTTGGAGCTTGATCTTTCCGGCCACCTGCTTGGTCGCCTTGACCTGCGCGGCGGAACCGACCCGGGACACCGAAAGCCCGACCGAAATCGCGGGGCGGATACCCTGGTTGAACAAGTCGGTCTCCAGGTAGATCTGCCCGTCGGTGATGGAGATGACATTGGTCGGAATGTAGGCGGAGACGTCGCCGGCCTGCGTTTCAATGATGGGCAGGCCGGTCAACGACCCGCCGCCATTGGCTTCATCCACCCGGGCGGAGCGCTCCAGCAGGCGGGAGTGCAGGTAGAATACGTCGCCGGGATAGGCCTCGCGCCCGGAGGGGCGCTTCAGAACCAGGGAAATCTGGCGGTAGGCGGCGGCGTGTTTCGAGAGGTCGTCATAGACGATCAGGGCGTCCATGCCGTTTTGCATGAACCACTCACCGATGGCGGCGCCGGCGTAGGGCGCGAGGTACTGGTTGGCGGCGTTGTCGGCGGCGGGCGCGGTCACCACGACGGTGTACTCCAGGGCGCCGGTTTCCTCCAAGACGTCGATGGTCCGGGCGATGTTGGAGTTTTTCTGGCCGACCGCGACATAGATGGAATAGACCGGGCGGAAATCGGGATCGCCGGATTCGGCGCCCTGCTTGTTGATGCGCGCCTGATTGATGATGGTATCGATCGCGATGGTGGTTTTGCCGGTACCCCGGTCGCCGATGATGAGCTCGCGCTGGCCGCGCCCGATGGGAATCATCGCGTCCACCGCCATGATCCCGGTGTGCAGCGGCTGGTCCACCGACTTCCGGGCGATGATGCCCGGGGCGATCTTCTCGATGGGAAAATGCTCCTTGGCTTCGATCGGGCCCTTGCCGTCAACCGGCCCGCCGATGGCGTCCACCACGCGTCCCAGCAACTGCTTCCCGACCGGAATCGACAGCAGGCGGCCGGTGGTGCTGACTTCATCGCCCTCCTTGATGTGTCCGGCGTCGCCCAGGATCACGCAGCCGACCTCGTCTTCCTCAAGGTTGAGGGCGATGCCGGTCACGTTGCCGGGAAACTCGACCATCTCGTTGTACATGACGTCCGAAAGGCCGTCCACACGCGCCACACCGTCCGCGACGGCGAGGACGTTGCCGGTGTTTTTCTTGACGGAGCGGGTTTCCAGTTGGCTGATCCGCTGTTCGATCTGTTCGATTACTGAGCTCATGGCTTAAATTCTTGAAAAAAGGGAAAAGGATTCGTTCAGGCGACGTCGCGGGCCAGGGAGTGCAGGCGGGAGGCGACGGCATGTTCGTACACGTCGCAATCGACGCGGATGCGCAGACCGGCGATCAGGTCGGGATTGGGTCGTTTGATCGGCGTGATGGCGCGGCCGTAGTGGCGAGAAAAGCTGGCAGCCAGAGCCTCCGCCGCCGAGTCCTCCAGACCTCCGGCGTATTCGATGACCGCCTGGCCGCGGGCCAGTTCGCGCGCCACGCGTTTGGCGTAAGCGCGCAGGATTGACAGGTAATTACGCGGCGGCGCCTTTTCGAGCGTCGCCAGCACGGCCTCGACCCGCTCCGGATCCACTCGGCCGTCGTCAAGGCTCATGTTGAGCAACTCGCGGGCGTAACGTTTGATGCGCTCTTTGCCGGTCATCGCAAATCAGTTCTTCCGCAAGTCCTCGGACGCGGCGTTGAGGAAGCGGTTGCGCTCCTCTTCGGACAGTTCCTTGCCCAGAACCCGCGACGTGGTCATGACCACCAGCCGGGAAATCTCCTCGCGAACCTCGGCCAGCATTTTCCGGCGCTCCATTTCGATGGATTCCTCGGCCTTCTTGACCAGGGCCGCCGCGCGCTCGTTGGCGTCGCGGGTTTGCTTCTCCTGGTACTCCTTAGCGGCCTGCCGGGCTTCCTCGATGGATTTTTTCGCCTGCCGGGAAGCGTCCTTGAGCATCTGCTTCTGCTTTTCCTCCGCATCGGCCAGCTTACGTTTCATCTCCTCGGCGTAATCGAGACCGGCCTTGATCTCGGCCTGACGCTTGTCCAACGTCGCCAGCACCGGCTTCAGGGCGAAGCGGTACAGGACGTAAAGAACAATGAGGAAGTTGATGGCCTGGGCGATCAGCAGAGACCACTGGATGCCGAAGCGTTCGCTGACCTCGGCGACTTTCCCGCCCAAATCCGCCAGTATCAATGAAGACTCAATCATAACCCGCTGTTTCTGGTGTTTCCTCTAAAGTAAGGGATGGCGGCGGAAGGATGGCCCTCCGCCGCCAGGTGGAGATCTAGGTCCCCAGGAAGATCACGAAGAAGATGATCGCTTCGGCGAAAGCCATGGCGATAATCGACTGCACGAGGATCTTGGTCGAGGCGCCCGGATTGCGGCCGACGGCCTCGACGGCCTTGAAGCCGATCAAGCCGATCCCGATCGGAATTCCCAGAGCGGCGAGACCGATCTGGAGGTTGCCGGCGAATTCGGCGAATAACATTGGTAGTAGGTTCATTTTCGGTACTTGTTTTACTTACGTATTTCCTGAGCGTTCCCCCGGTCCGTCCACGTTGTTTTGCAGTTCTCTTAACGGAACCATGGTCCCGGACCGGAAAATTTTATTTGATCCTCAGTGGGCGTCCTCCCCTTCCCCGCCTTCGTGGTTGCAGATCAGACCGATGTAGATCGCGATCAGCATGATGAAGATGGAAGCTTGAATGATGCCCACCATGAACTCGAAAAAGTAGAAGGGTATGGGCACAATCCAGGCGAAGAAATCGCTCATACTCATGAGCAGATTTTCTCCACCGAACATGTTCCCGTAGAGACGCAGGGAGAGTGAAACCGGGCGGAAAGCGATGGAAATGAGCTCGATGACACCGACCATCAGAAAGATCGGGATCAGCATGTAGTAGATGACCACCGGGGTTTCCGTCTTGCTCGCCTTATTGCCGAACAGATCATGCCAGATCACCTTTGGTCCGGCGTACCGGAAAATGAAATAGAACCAGGCGAGCATGCCGAGCAACGCCAGCGCCAGGGTGGTGTTGAGGTCGGTGTTGCCCGGGCGGATGAGCTTCTCGGTAACGTAAAACCCTTCGGGACGATCCTCGCCCCAGCCGATGGTTCCAACCCCCGGCAACAGGCCGGACCAGTTGTGCAGGAGGATGAAGACGAACAACCCGACCAGCAGAGGGAAGACCGGACGAACCATGTGCTTTCCGACGATCGGCTCGATCAGGCCCTTGATGCCTTCGAAAATGCTTTCCACGATAGCCTGCCCGCGGTGGGGGACCATGGTGGGCCGCTTGATCAGCCAACGGATGAGCAGAATGATGCCGATGGAAATGACCCAACTCGTTATCATGCTGTTGGTAATCGGGATACCGAACACCTCGGTGAGGATGTCGGGTCCCGGAGGCACCGAGGCATGGGCGTGCGCGGCGCTTCCCAGAAAGAGCAAGGTGAATATCGAGAAAAGTCCTGTCCTAATACGGTACATTCAGAAACGCCTGATTAGCCTTTCGATTGGTGGCGATCACGGTAAAGGATAAAGACATGCGTTCCGGCCGCCCCGAGGTCAACATAGAAAATGAAAATCACCCCGTTTCCCCGTTTCCATCAACGGAAACACGAAACCGGGCCGGATGACGCCGCGCTTTGTGCTTGCGGCCAGGCCCCTGGATTCGCCAAGTTGACCAATAGGAGGCGAGAATGTTCCCGCCGGAAGAATCACCATGGCGGCCAACGACAATCTGACCGGCGGACTGGGCGACCTCTACCGAAAGAAACGGCGTCGCCGCCCGGAACGACCGGAGCGAAAACGACCCGTTCGCCGGCGGCCCGGTCGGCACATGGCACTCGACCCGTTTCACGTCATCACCCTGGTCCTCCTGGGCTGCGCGGTCCTGCTTCAAATTTTTCTGATCGCCTGGCTGGAGATTATCTGACCGGAACCCCGGCCTCGTCATGGATGATCAATTGTCAACCTTTCGCGCCACCAGCGAACGGTAGCTCGGGGCCAGATCCTGGAACACCGTCCTGCTTTCCCAGGGCCACGTTTCAGGGGATTCCGGAGACCAGCGGGGACTGGCGGCCAAGGCCGCCTCAACCGCTTCCACGTAGGGGATATGGTCGCTGCGAAAATACAGCTCGGCGCGGGGGCGGCAAAGCGAAGCCAGGCGTTTTAGGAATTCGGGGCCGACCAGGCGGTGTTTATGGTGGCGCTTTTTGGGCCAGGGGTCGGGAAACAGGATAAACACGCGCGAGAATCGGAGATGTTCCGGAACACTATCCAGAAAAAGAGTCGCGTCGCCGTGAATCCAGCCAACGTTGTCCACGCCGGCCCGGTCGGTCTTGCGTTGAGCGCGCTCCAACCGCGCGCCGGCAATGTCGATGCCGATGCAAAAGCGATTCGGGTGCGCCCGGGCGTACCCGGCCAGGAAGTGTCCGTGCCCGCAGCCGATTTCCAGGTCGTAGGGTTCGCGCCCGCGCGGCAGGCGGGCGAGTGCCGACAACAGATTCCGGCGGCGAGTATTCAGAACACGTCGATGATGCTCGGAAATCTTCTCCGGTGGCGTGGCACAGGCGTATGGATGTTTCATGTCCGACAATCTCTGTCTGGAAAACCACAAGAAGCACAAAGAACACAACAGGTTCAACCTTCAGGATGGATTCCGTCCCATTCCCCCGCTTTCCCGCGCGAGATTCAGGGAAGACCCGTGTCCTTCGCAACAGCCGGCGCCCGGAATCACGCCGCTCCCTGCAGGAGCCCCAGTGTCCGCGGTTTCCGGGTCTCGTCGTGGGCGGTAAGCCGGACCATGGGTTTGCCCGCTTTGGCGATCACGACTTCCTCTCCCGCAACCACGTCCTCCACCAATCGGGAGAGATGGGTTTTGGCGTTCGGGATATTGACGAGCTTCGTCGTACCAAGTCTGGTCTGGCATTATATTATTATCAAACTTCCGACGGTCGCAGCGATTTTTCGAGTAATTCCCGAAACCGCTCCGCCTGTCGGCGATAAACCGTCGT
>SLOW01000287.1 GCA_007132315.1 Opitutales bacterium | reverse complement strand
CGTTTCGGTGCGGGTGGGGCCGGCGGGAAGCGGAGAGGACGGCTGGAACAGGCCGGAGATCGAACAGGTGTTGCGGCGGTTGGGTTCTCTGGCGGCGAACGAGGGAATTCCGTTCGAGCCGGATGCCGACCTGTTGTACCGCATTGCCCGCGATTGCGCCGGGTCGGCCGAATGTCCGGACCCGGCGGATTATCGCGAGCGCGCGGACGGGGTGTTGATCGAGGCGCTGGAGCGCTGGTCCGCCATGCGCCGGGAGGAAGGGCGCACCCTCGCCGCCGACCTTCGCGAACGGGCTCGTCAACTCATGAATCACGTCGCGGCCATCGAGACGGCCGCTTCTGAGGTGGCCCCGGCTTACCGCCAGCAGCTTCACGGTCGGTTGCGGCAGGCGGGCCTGGAGCTGGATCTCAACGACGAACGCGTACTCAAGGAGATCGCACTTTTCGCCGACCGCTGTGATGTTTCCGAGGAGGTCACCCGGCTGAAGAGCCACCTGGAGCAATTGGACGGGCTTATCGGAGAGACCGGGGAACCGGTGGGTCGCAAGGCGGATTTTCTGGTTCAGGAAATCGGTCGCGAGTTCAACACCATTGGCAGCAAAGCGAACGACCTGGGGATCGCCCGCCGCGTCATCGAGGGCAAGAACGAACTCGAACGCGTTCGGGAACAGTTGCAGAACGTGGAGTGAGGCCGGCGACGAGATCGGCTTGAGGCGACAAAAAAAGCGCTTCTCCGGCGGGAGAAGCGCTTCGTGGTTGGGAATGGGATTCCGGTTTAGAAGTTGAGGCGCGCGCCCGCGAGGAAGCCGATATCGCCGTCTTCGACGTCGATTTCGCCGATGAGGCCGACGTTTTCATGGAGGAAGTACTGCACGGTGCCGGTGAAGCCGACGTAGTCGTTATCGATGTCGCCACCGATGTTGACGTAGCGGATTTCACCGCCGATTTCGAAGTCCTGATTGACCCGGTGGCGGAGGCCGCCGCGGAGGCCGAAGCCGATGTCGTCGATGTCGCCGTCGAAGTCCAAGTACTCGATGCTCGGGCCGCCGTAAACGTCGGTGTCGGGGGCGACCCGGTAGCGATAGGCGGCGCCGGCGTGGGCCTGGGTCAGATCGAAGTCATCCGTCAGGTACCGGAACTGGCCGAACAGGAAAACTTCCGGGATGACCAGAACGGAGCCGCGGACTCGCGGACCGATGAAATCCTGGTCGGCGGAGCTGTAATCCGGATAGAAGGCGATGTTGGCTTCGATGTAATTGTAATTCAGGCCGTCGGGCGGCGTGGTCTGGGCAAAGGCGTTCGCCGAAGTAAGCAGGGCCGCCGCGATGAGAGTGAGGATGATTTTTTTCATATCAGCTTATTTATGGTCTTGGTTTTGCTTTCAGTGCATGTCTGGTTGTCCTGCCGCGATTTTTCGAAGACAGGACAGGGTTTCACCCCGGGGGAATAGATTTCGAATTCGATTTTGTCAAGAAACAAGGCGGATCCGTGAGCGGGATGGATTCATGGGGTTCGGAAGGACTACGTTGTGTCGGGATTGCTTTTTGACCGGGGCGCCTGATAGATTGGGCGGCTTGTCATGATCATTTATCCGGCGATCGATATCAGAGGCGGCCGTTGCGTGCGGCTCCACCAAGGGGAAAAGGAGCGGGAGACGGTCTATTACGAAGATCCGCTCGAACCGGCGCGGGCCTGGCTGAAGGCCGGTGCGACATGGGTGCACGTGGTCGATCTCGACGGCGCGTTCGACGGTGTTCCGAAGAGCGGCGATGTTGTGCGGCGGATTGGGGAGACCGGCCTTCGTGTGGAACTGGGTGGTGGTATCCGTTCCGTGGAAACGGTCGCGGACTATATCGACCTGGGCGTGTCGCGGGTGGTGATCGGGACGCGCGCCTGTGAAAGCGAGGCGTTTGTATCCGCACTAGTCGCGCGGTACGGCGATCGGATCGCGGTGGGCATCGATGCGCGCGACGGCCGGGTGGCGGTTAAGGGCTGGGTGGATACGACCGAGGTGACCGCCATGGATCTCGCCCGGCGGATGGCCGCTTTGGGGGTGCGAACGCTGATCCACACCGATATCGCGACTGACGGAGCCCTGACCGGTCCGAATTTCGAGGCGCAGGAGGCACTGCTGGAAGCGGTTCCGTGCCAGGTGATCGCCTCCGGGGGAGTGGCCCGAAGAGAGGATGTCGCCCGGTTCGCGGAACTGGCCGGCCGGCATCGGAATCTCGACGGCGTGATCGTCGGCAAGGCGCTTTACGACGGCCGAGTCGATCTGGAGGATTTGTTGGAGCTCGCGGCGTCCGCGGATTGACGGCAATCCCGCGTTGACCCCGGCCCCGGCTAGTCGCAGGCTGACGTTCTGTCGGGTGGATTCTCCCCGAGACGTGGATCGCGGTTAACGACGAGGATTGATATTATGAAGACGGAAAAGACGGCGTACGGGACGGTGACGATCGGGGCGCGGGACGAGCTTTTCGCCCGCGCGGTGGCCCTGGCGGAGGAACACCGGAATGCCAACGGGATCATCCAACCGAGTTGGGCCATGGCCGGGGGATCGACCCCGAAGGCGTTTTTTGAATACTGCCGGGAGAACGGGGCGATTCCGGATTATTTCGTCGAACACGGCACCTGGTACACCAGCGACGAACGGATGGTGCCGGTGTCCAGCGACGAGAGCAATTTTGGCAACCTGGATCGGCTGCTCCTGAAATCCCTCGATATTCCCGAGGAGAGGAAATACCCTTGGCCCACCGACATGGCCCCGCACGAGTCGGCCCGAATCTTCAACGAACTGTGGGTGCAGCAACGCGGGGGCTTCGCCTGTTTCGATATATGTTTTCTGGGCATGGGCGACGATTGCCACATGGCGTCGCTGTTTCCGCACAGTCTGCTTTTGACCAATCCGGTCGAAACCCACTTCGCTTCGGTGGACGTGCCCGGCAAAGGAGCCCGACTCACGATCACCCCGTACGGTCTCGATCGATGCGGGATCATCGTGGTTATGGCCATAGGTGAGGGGAAGGCCCTGCCGTTGGCCAGTGTGTTTTCCGGGATCAGTCAGCCCGCCGAACGTCCCGCGCAACTCCTGAGCCGTTACCGCGACAAAGTGTATTGGCTCCTCGATGACAAAGCGGGCGCCCGGTTAAGCCTCTGATTCTCCGCCCCGTTCCCTGTACTCGTGGGCCGTCTCCGTAAGGAGCGGGGGGAACCGGTGGGTTGAATCGGGGTTCAATCCGGTACGCCACCCAACCCCGCCCTCACGGGCGGGCCTACGATTGGGTTCGGTTTCGTGGGTCGTTTTCCTACTCGGAGACACTGAGAAAACAGACGGCCGCCTGCCCCTGGGGGTCCGCCGCGCACCGGAAGACGGCCCCGGGTTTAATGCGGGCGGCTTCGACCAGTTTGACCGCGTCGCTCAGGTGTCTGAATTCGGCAGCGAGTTGTTCCAGGCTGTTGGGCGCGGATTCGAGCAGGGTTTCGTTGAACGCGCAGTCGGGATGGTCCGGGTAAACCGGGAGGTAGAGGATTCCTTCTTCGACCAGATCCAGGAAGAAATGGGTGCCGTGGGAGACTTCCGGGACGTGGCCGGATTCCTCACGGGCGATCTCGACCAGCACGGCGGCTCGGGAAATGTCGGCGTAACGCACGTCGATTCCGAGGTCGAGGTCGCTGCTGCCCCAGCGTCCGGGGCCCATGAGGATGATGCCCCGTTCCCGGATGCCGGGATGCCGGTTGAGGGTGCCGACAAGGCGTCCGATTTCCTGTTTGGCGCGACGGTTTTTCATCCGGGCGTAACGGCGCGGATCCACGTACAGCAGCCAACCTATCCGGTCGATGTTGCCACCGATCACCACCCGGTTGGCCCGGAAGAGGATGTGCGAACGATCTTCGATTTCCGGCACCTCGATGGCTTCCGTACTCCCGGGAAAGCGCAGCGGGCGGCACTGGAGGAGATCGACCCGGATCCGGCCGGATCCGTCCGCGAAAGCGGTGAATTCGGTGTCGACGGGTTGGCCGTAGGCCTTTTCCAGCGCGGCCAGCATCCGGCCCATCAGGGGAGCGAAGGTGGTGCGTTTGAGGAGTTTGTTGAAGGTGATCTGACAGGAGGACGACGGGGTTCGGACCAGCCGGGTGACCGGATCCACCAGGGCGCCGCCCTTCCATTCGGAGAACAGCAGGTGGGCCTGGGGAAAGTCGGCGGGGTCGATCGCATCGCGGATGTCGCGGGTGACGAAGCCGTTTTCTTTCAGGTCGATGGCGTCGAAATGGCGCTGCGAGTAGTGGGCGATCCGGTTGCCGGACTCCGGCCGCAGTTCGGGGTGGCTGATGGCGATCAGGCGGGGGTAGTCCTGTTCGACCCGGTTCACCGCCCGCGTTCCGAGGCCGAAGACGAGGCGAATCACTCCCTGGCGCGGGTCGAGGAGGTCGCTCCAGGTGTACAGATTTCGCGAGAAGGCGACTCCGGCCAGGGGTGGGAAAAAGAGATCCCGGTAGGCCGAACCGGAGACGCGCTGGACCAGGATGGCCATCTGTTCGTCGGCGCGGTCGAGTCGCCGCCTTCGCCGGTAATCCAGCGCGTCGGGATTCAAGGCGCTGGCATACACTTGTTTGACCGCCCGGGTGAACGCTTCCAGCCGGTCTTCCGGGTGCCCCTGGTTGGGCAGGAATTTACTCTCGTACTTGCCGGCGAAGGCGTTGCCGAAACTGTCCTCCAGGAGGCTGCTGGAACGTACGATGATGGGGGCCTGGCCGTAGTGCTCCAACATGCGCCGGAACTGTTCCAGGATTTCCGCTGAAAAGCTTCCTTCCAGGAACCGCTTCCGCACCACTTCGAACTGTTCGGGCTCGATCCGGGCCTGGCGCGAGAGTTTCAGACGCAGGGTGAACAGGTCGTTATCCACCAGAAACGAGAAAAAGACGTCCGACCCGATGTGGAAGGAGTCGTGCGGTTCCAGGGATTCCGCCAGTTCGGAGTCCGAGGCGGAACGGGCGATGATGGCCCGGGCCAGGATCATGCCGGCCGCCTTGCCGCCGATCCGCCCGGAACCAATCAAGCGCCGCCGGATGCCGAAGAGATCGGACAGGGTGAGGTACTCCCGCGCCAGCCGCCGGAACTCCGGCTGTGTGCCGAGTATCATTGTGGCGAACTCTTCCCGCAGAGCGGCGATTTCCGGCAGGCTCTCGTCGATTTCCCCGCCGGCTTCGTCGGCGTACGCCAGAAGCCTGCGGTACACGCTCTCCCAGGGGGCGATCAGACGGCTTCCCGAGGCGAGGGGATTGTCGGCCGCCGCGAAGGCCACGCTCGCGGCGGCGCCGCTGTGCAGCAGGGGTTCCCAGCGTTCGTCCTCGGTCCGGCGGTGGGGGAGAAACATGTGCGGCGAGTAGCGTCCCCAGAGTTTGAGCGGATGCAGGCAGAGATCGCCCCGGGCCTCATAGACGTCGATCAGAACCTGCGTGGTGTCGCGGATTCGCGCCATCGCCCGGTCGCTGTGCTGACGCCGGGTCAGCGCGAAGTATGCGACGGTGTCCATCTCGTAGAGAAACGGGCACGTGACCTGAAAAAAATTCCCCAGCAATTCGTCCGTCGCCCAGGTGCCCACCAGGGAAGAGAGGTTGTCGAACACGTAAAAAACTCCCTTTCCGAGCTCCTCGATCGCCGTGTGGACCTGGGCGCTGAACACGTCGAATCCGGGAGCCGGATCGATTTCCAGCACTTCCACGGCCGGTGGAAACTCTGCGACCGGCGGGTGCGACCCAAAGCGCAGATAGACGCAGGTCCGGCCGTCGGCCACCGCGCGTTCCAGGAACGCCCCGGCCAGGTGGCGGTAGCGGTCGAGACTGTCCACCTGCCAGACGACGTTGTCTCCGATCCGTAACCCCTGGATCACGTCGTCGAGGGCCGGCAGGCCGCTGGAAACCCGGTTTTCCTCCATGCGGAGCAGCCTGCACGGTCGGCGCGCCGACCGCAACCCGTTCTCGCGCGGATCAGTCCCGTATCCGCGGGTCGAGCGCGTCCCGCAGGCCGTCGCCCAGGAAATTGAACGAGAACAGGGTCATCGCGAACGCCAGTCCGGGGACCAGCAGCAACCAGGGGGCCGCTTCCATCGAGGTGGCGCCGTCGTTGATCAGCAGTCCGAGCGAGCTCATGGGAGGCTGCACCCCGAGGCCCAGAAAGCTGACGAAGGCTTCCAGCAGCATGACGTTGGGAATGGTCAGGGTGGTGTACACGATGATCGCGCCGGCCGCGTTGGGGAGCAGGTGACGCGACAGCAGCCGTCCGGGACGCTGCCCCAGGGTACGGGCGGCTTCCACGAAGGCCATCGCCTTGAGCGAGAGAATCTGGCCGCGCACGATGCGGGCCATGGTCAGCCACTCGACCGCGCCGATGGCCAGGAACAGCAGGATGAGACTCCGTCCGAAGAAAACCATGAGCAGGATGACGAACACCGTGAAGGGCAGCGCGTACAGGATGTCCACCGCCCGCATCATGAGCGAATCGGTTTTGCCGCCGGCGAAGCCGGAAACGGCGCCGTACAACACCCCGATCGTCAGCGACACCGCCGTGGCCAGCAGGCCCACGAGAAGCGAGATGCGACCGCCGTAAAACAGGCGGGTGGCGAGGTCGCGCCCGCGGTGATCGGTGCCCAGCCAGTGCTCCGCGCCGGGCGGAACGGCGCCTTCGGCGATGCGCGGTTGCTCGTGAAAGGCGTAGGGCGACAGCCACGGTCCGACGACACAAGCGCTCGAAAACAGGATGAGAAAAACCAGTCCCGCCATGGCCATGCGGTTCGCCTTGAGCCGTTCCCAGGCCAGGCGGCCGGGCGACAGGTGTGCCCTCGGCGAGGCGGGGGCGATGGGATGCGAGGTTTCCCGTGTCATTCGAAACGTTGGCGGGGATTGAGGAGCACCTGGGCGATATCGACGAGCAGATTGAACAGCAGGATCATGACGGCGAACAGAATGACGACGCCCAAGACCAGGGTGTAATCCCGGTTGAAGGCGGCGTTGACGAATTCGCGTCCCAGGCCGGGAATGTGAAACACCGTCTCCACCACGAAGGAGCCGCTCAACAGACCGGCGGCGGCCGGACCGAGAAAGGCCAGGGCCGGCAGAATGCCGGGTCGCAACGCGTGTTTGGCCAGGACGGTCGCTTCCGGGAGCCCTTTGGCCCGGGCGGTCCGGATGTAGTCCTGGCGGATCACCTCTCTGAGGCCGCCGCGGGTGAGCCGGGCGATGTAGGCGGCGTAGAACAGGCCCAGGGTGAGCGAGGGCAGGACGCGGTCGCCCGCCGTGTTCCAGCCGGTGGCGTTGAACCAGCCGAGCCACAGGGAAAAGACCAGAATCAACAGCGGCCCCAGGACGAACGTGGGCAGACAAATCCCCGCCATCGCGCCCCCCATCGGAAGGTAGTCCAGCCACGTGTCGGGTCGGATGGTCGCGATAATTCCGGCCAAAACGCCGATGCCGAGCGCGGTGAGCAGGCCCCAGAGCCCCAGCTCCAACGAGACCGGAAAGTGGTCCAGGATGATCTCGTTCACGGTGCGCGTGGGGTAGTGGTAGGAGGGGCCGAGGTCGCCCCGCGCCACGTTGCCGAGGTAGCCGAGGTACTGAAGGAACAGGGGTCGGTCGAGGCCGTAGTGGGCCTCCATCCGCTCCAGGGTGGCGGCGGGGATATCCACTTCATGACTGAAGGGCCCGCCGGGCGCCAGTCGCAGCAGGAAGAAGCAGATCGTGATGACGAGAAACAGGACCGGCAGGGCCTCGAGCAAACGGCGTCCAATATAGGTCGGCATGGGAGCACTGGGGGTTCAAGCGACGTCTGAAGACCGCCTGACACCAACGTTGGGAGCGAAGGTTGACAGGAGGTGTCCCGCGGCGCCCGGATTCATGAGTCTTCCTCCTCCGCCACCAGCGTGACGTCCTTGTAGTTGCGGTAGGCGATCGGCGTGGGGCGCCAGCCGCGCACGGCCGGGTGCTGCAGGTACATGCGGGTATAAAAGAACAGCGGCACCACGGGCGCTTCCTCGACCAGCAGCCGCTCCGCCTGCCGGATCATCTCCCAGCGGCGGCCGGTGTCGCCCTCCCGGACGATGCGCGACAACAGATCGTCGAACGCGTCGCTGGCCCAGCCGGTGCGGTTGTTGCCTCCACCCGACGCCATGGTGTTGAGGAAATTGTACGGATCGAGGTAGTCGCCGATCCATCCGGAACGGGCAATGTCGTATTCGAGGCGGCTGGTGCGATCAAGATAAACCTGCCATTCGGTGTTTTCCAGTCCCACCTGGATGCCGAGTTCCCGCCGCCACATTTCCTGGGCGAGTTGGGCGATCGCGCTGTGGTCGTCGGAGGTGTTGTACAGGATGCGCATGGCGGGAAATCCTTCGCCGTCCGAGTACCCGGCTTCAGCCAGCAGTTCGCGGGCGCGCTCCGGGTCGGGCTCGAGAATCGGGTCCGGTTCGTAATCCGGTACGCCGGGCGGCACGAACGAAAGCGCGGGGGGCCGTTCTCCCGCGAACAGGTTGTCCACGATCATGTCGCGGTCGAGCGCCAGCGCCAGAGCCAGGCGCACGCGGGCGTCGTCCAGCGGAGGGCGGGTTACGTTGAAGCGGAAGTAGTAGGTGCCAAAGTAGTTCTCGGAACGGAACAGATCCGGGCGCTCCCGCAGGTAGTGGCCGATCCGTTCGGAGGGGATGGAGTCGGTGAGGTGAAGCTGCTCGGCGCGAAACGCGCGCTCGGCCGCCTGGGGCTCGAGGGGATAGAAGTGGACTTCCTCCAGATGCACGCGGCCGGCGTCCCAGTAATCCGGGTTGCGCCGCACCTCGATGCGGCGCCCGGTGGCCCAGCGCTCCAGGGTGAACGGTCCGTTGCCGACGAAATTCCCGGGCCGCACCCAGCGTGTGTTGGGTTCGTCCATGGCCCCGTGGGCGAGAATCGTCTCCGGGTGGACCGGATACCAGGTGTTGTGGGTGACGAGGGTGAGAAAGTACGGGACCGGGTATTCCAGGGTGATTTCCAGGGTGTGGTCGTCCAGGGCGCGCGCACCGACTTCCGAAAAGTCGTCGATTTCGCCACTGTGAAACGCCTCCGCGCCCCGCATGGGATAAAGCATGTAGGCGTAGTGCGAGGCCAGGTTGGGCGAGAGGATGCGTTCGAAACCGAAGAGGAAATCGCCGGCCGTGATCGGATCGCCGTTGGACCAGGTCGCGTCTTCGCGCAGGTAAAAGGTGTACACCGTTT
>SLOW01000039.1 GCA_007132315.1 Opitutales bacterium | reverse complement strand
TTGCCAGCCGAACTTCTGCGATTTTTGCAACATCAGGGTTAAGCCTGGCGTTACTGGGCATGGGGGCTGTCAGTCGGCTTCTTCCGTGCGGGCGAGAAGGAAGGCGACGTAGTCGAGATCCTCGGGGCGAGTTACTTTTGGGTTGGGGTGGGCGAGTTCGAGCATGGCCACCGGCTGGTGGAGCAGGGCCACGGCGGCGGTATCGTCGGACAGGGTCAGGCGTTCGCTGCGGGCGCGGTGGTAGCCGGTGACGATCAACTCCCGGCGAAACACCTGCGGGGTTTCGGTGGCCCGGAGTTGTTCGCGCGGAACGCCGATCAGGTGAGCCGTTCCGGAGTCCGCGGAACGGGTGCTGACGGCGGGGTGAGCTTGTTTGATCGTATCGGTGATCCGGCGGACGGGGCAGACGGCGCCTTCGCGTCGCGCCAGGCGGGCGAGTTCGGTCAGGTCCGCGGTCCGGATCAGCGGACGGGCGAGATCGTGAATAAAGACCAGATCGGCTTCTTCGGGAACCTGTTCCAGACCGGCCCAGACGGAATCGGCCCGTTCGGTTCCCCCGGCGACCCAGTGGATTCGCCCGTACCGGGCGGCGGCGGAATCGCCGGCCGCCGCGAGCATGGCGTCTCGTTGAGCGGCGTCCCGGTAAACCACGATGATGTCGCGTATTTCGGCGGAATCGGCGAACGCGTCGAACGCGAAGCGAAACAGCGGGCGTCCGCGTATCGGATACAGAATTTTATCCGGCACGTCATTCCCCATGCGGGATCCCCGGCCGCCCGCCAGGAGAACGGCTGCTCCTGTGCCGGGAGTCTGTTCGCGCGATGGGCTCATGAAGCCAGTTGTTCCCGCACGGCGGCCAGCACCTCCGCGGGTTTCTCCGCCCGCAGGAGAGGACGGCCCATAACGATGAAGTCGGCGCCGGCCCGGGCGGCTTCGGCGGGCGTTGTGATCCGTTTTTGCTCGTCGGCCGAGTCTCCGGGCAGGCGGATGCCCGGCGTGACAAGGGTGACGCCCGCGCCCAGTTCGTCGCGCAAGTCGGCGGTTTCCAGCGGGGAACAGACGAGCCCGCCGACGCCGCAGGCTGCGGCGAGCCGGGCCAGCCGCCGCACCTGGTCCGGCGGGGCGGCTTCGATTCCGACTTCCTTGAGCCCGGCGCGGTCGAGCGAGGTCAACACGGTGACCGCGAGCAGCTTGAGCTCGGGGGCGTGGGTTTGTCTGGCTTCTTCCGCCCGCCGGAGCATTTCGGAGCCGCCGGAGGCGTGGACGGTCAACAGGCGCACCGGGAGCGAGCCCAGCGAAGCCACGGCTTTGGCCACCGTATTGGGAATATCGTGCAGTTTCAGGTCGAGAAAGACCGAGTAGCCGCGATCCGCGACTTCCTCGACCAGCTCTGGCCCGTGGCGGGTGAACAGTTGGAGGCCGATTTTGACCCACCGCAAATCCGGTCCCATGCGGTCCAGGACGGCGCGGGCGTCATCGCGGGTGGGTACGTCGAGGGCGAGGATAACGTCGCATTTCATCATCATCCTCCGATATTCCCGGCCCATCGCCTGCGTGCAATCAGAATTTGCCGATGGACTTGGCGGCGGCGACCGCTTAGGAAGCAGTGCGTATGGACAAGTACGCGCTTCTATCAGTCAGTAATAAACAAGGTCTGCCCGAATTCGCCGCCGCTCTGGTGGAGAGGTTCGGCTACCGGTTGCTGTCCACCGGCGGCACCGCCCGGCTGTTGGCCGAGAAGGGATTGCCGGTTCAGGAGGTGGGCGACTACACCGGCGCTCCCGAAATCATGGACGGCCGCGTGAAGACGCTGCATCCGAAAATCCACGGGGGGTTGCTGTGCCGGCGCGGCGACGCAAAGCACCGGGAGGAGGCGGAGGCAAACGGGATTTCCATGATCGATTTGGTGGTGGTGAACCTGTATCCATTCGTGGAAACCGTGGCCCGGCCGGGCGTGACCTGGGAGGATGCGATCGAAAACATCGATATCGGAGGACCCTCCATGTTGCGCAGCGCGGCGAAGAATCACGAAAGTGTGACGGTGGTCTGTGATCCCGGCGACTACGACCGCGTGTTGGAAACCATGGGCCGCGACGCCGGCCTCGACGCCCTGCGGCGCGAATTGGCCCGGAAGGTCTTTCAACGCACCGCCGCCTATGATCGCACGATCGCGGACTACTTCGAACGCGAAGCGGTGGAAGAGCCGGACCTCAACGCCATGGCGGGATTCCCCGACCGGTTCGAACTCAGTCTCCCCAAAGCCGCCGATCTGCGTTACGGCGAAAATCCGCATCAGAAGGCGGCGCTTTACGGATCGTTTTTCGATCACTTTGAGCAGTTGCAGGGCAAGGAACTCAGTTACAACAATATCATTGATATCACCGCCGCCGTGCATCTGATCGGCGAATTCCAGGCGCCGACGGTGGCGATTCTCAAACACACGAACCCGTGCGGCGTGGCCACGGCGGCCACCCTGGCCGAGGCCTGGGATCAGGCGTTCGCCACGGACCGGCAGGCGCCGTTCGGCGGGATTATCGCCGTGAACCAGACCGTCGATGACGCCCTGGCGGCCAGGATCGCGGAGATCTTTTCCGAAGTGATCATCGCGCCGGGCTTTTCCCCGGAAGCGCGCGAGCGATTCGCGAAGAAGAAAAACCTTCGGCTCATGACGGTGCGGCCCGGTTTCGGCGACGAAGCCCTGCGCGAGGTGCGCGGGGTAATCGGCGGCGTCTTGGTCCAGGACTCCGACGTGCAGTCTGTGAAAGGGCGGTACGAAGTGGTGACCAAGCGGCAACCGACCGATGAGGAATGGAAAGCGCTCGAATTTGGTTGGAAGGTGGTCAAACACGTCAAATCCAACGCCATCGTGTACGCCGGGGCCGAACGGACACTCGGCGTGGGTGCCGGACAGATGTCACGGGTGGACAGCTCGAAGATCGCGGTCTGGAAGGCCGGCGAGGCGGGGCTTGCGCTGCACGGCTCGGTTGTGGCGTCCGATGCCTTTTTTCCGTTCGCCGATGGTCTGGTCGCGGCCGCCGAAGCCGGTGCGACGGCGGCGATTCAACCGGGCGGGTCGCGACGCGACGACGAAGTCATCGCCGCCGCGGACGAGCGCGGTGTCGCCATGGTTTTCACCGGTCGGCGGCATTTCCGGCATTGACCATCCGGCACACGCGGATCGCCTTGGCGTCCGACGCCAAGGTTGAGCCAAACCTTCGGAAAAAGGGCGTTGCCGCCGTTTCGGCGGGAAATTAGGGTCGCCTGGAAAAAGGAACCAAATGGCGCGTAGAACGAAGACCAAGTGCATCGGCATTCTGACCTCCGGGGGAGACTGTCCCGGATTGAATGCCGCAATCCGGGCGGTGGCGAAGTCGGCCATGCATTACGGAATTCAGGTGCTCGGCATTCCGGACGGGTTTCGGGGATTGGTGGAAAACCGTTTCCGGCCGCTCGACGACTCCAGTGTCTCGGGCATCCTGAACCTGGGCGGAACCATCCTGGGCACGAGCCGGGACAAACCGCACAAGATGTCGATGGGGGACAAGGTGCTGGACATGACCGGGGCGGCGGTGGCCAATGCGCGGTCACGGCAGATCGATTGTATCGTCTGCCTGGGAGGAAACGGCACGCAGAAGAACGCCCAGCGTATCCGCGAGGCGGGAATGAACGTGATCACGTTACCCAAGACGATCGACAACGACGTTCTTGGAACCGATATCAGCTTCGGTTTCGACACCGCGATGAATACGGCGGCCGAGGCAATCGATCGCCTGCACACCACTGCCACCAGCCACCACCGGGTGATCGTTTGTGAGATTATGGGACACAAAGCGGGCTGGCTGGCTCTGGGCGCCGGCATCGCCGGCGGGGCCGACGTCATCCTGATTCCGGAGATCCCCTACGACCGCGAGGTTGTGGCGGAGCATTTGATGCGGCGGCGCAAGCACAGCAAACGCTTTTCGATTATCGCCGTGGCAGAGGGAGCGCTTTCGATCAAAGAGGCGCGAGCCGGACGAAAGGCGGGGCCGCCCGAAGGGAAAAAATCCGGAGCGGCCGGCGGAGCGAAGAAAGCGGACGCTCTGCACGACGGTCCGCACTTGGTTCAGGAGTCATTGGACAGTCGCATCGCCCGCCAACTCCAGCAGTTGACCGGTTTGGAAGCGCGCACGACGTCGTTGGGCCACGTGCAGCGGGGAGGCTCGCCCTCCGCGTTCGACCGGCACCTTTGTACGCTGCTGGGCGCCCGCGCCGGAGAGTTGCTGGCCGAGGGAAAATACAACGTGATGGTTGCGATCCGCGGCATGAATACGGTGCCCGTGCCGATCGAGGAAGTGTGCGGCGGTCACCGGACGGTTCCGGTGGATCATTCCTGGATACACGCCGCCGAGCTCATCGAAACCTGTATGGGAAATCGGGTACGGAAACCCTGAGACGAACGTCCGTTACTCCAGCAGTTCCTTGAGGTCGTCGATACTGAGCTTGGCGTTGGCGCTTTCGCTCGCGGCGAACAGATTCTTGAGCAAATGCGCTTTCGAGCGCTGCAGTTCGAGCACCTTTTCCTCGATTGTGTCGGCCGCGATGAGTTTGATGCTCGTGACGACGCGGCTCTGGCCGATGCGGTGCGCCCGGTCGGTCGCCTGAGACTCGGTGGCCGGATTCCACCACGGGTCGTAGTGGATGACGGTATCGGCTCCGGTGAGGTTGAGACCTGTGCCGCCCGCTTTGAGTGAGATCAGGAAGACGGGGATCTCGGGCGAATTGTTGAAACGATCACATTCCCCGAGTCGATCTTTGGTGGAGCCGTCCAGGTAGCAATAGGAGAGGCCGGCCTGGTCGAGTTCCTCGCGCAGAAGCTTCAACAGGGAAACGAACTGCGAGAACACGAGCATGCGGTGGTCTCCGTCGATGGATTCCTGGACGAGCTCGAGGAAGGAATCCCGTTTCGTCGATTCCATGCTCTCGTCTTCCGAGCCGTTCTTGTCCTTGAGGAGCAGGCGCGGGTCGCAGCAGAACTGGCGCAGCCGAAGAAGTTGAGTGAAGGCGGCCATCCGCAGTTTGCCTTCCGAGGCTCCGGCCATCTCCATTTCGAAGATCGCCTTCTGCGTGTCTTCCTTGAGATTCTGGTATTGCTCGCGCTGGGTCGCTCCCAATTCGCAGTAAATGATCTGTTCGATTTTATCCGGGAGTTCGGGCGCCACGTACTGCTTGGTTCGGCGCAAAATGTAGGGGGCCGCTTTTTGCTGGATTCGGTTGTCGTACCACTCGCGCTCGTCGGATTTCGAATTCGCGGGAGGTTTGTGCAGGTAGCCGGGAAGGATGAAATCGAAGAGGGCGACGATGTCGTCGAGACTGTTTTCAAGCGGGGTGCCGGTCAGCAGGAAATGACCGCGACTGTACAGGGAGCAGATCGAGCGGAAGTTGCGTGTTTGCGGATTTTTGATATGCTGCGCTTCGTCCGCGACGATGCAGTCGAATACGAGGCTCTGAAACAAGTCCGCGTCGCGAATGAGCGTGGTGTACGACGTCATCACCAGATCGTAGTGTTCGAATTCCTCCGCCGTGTTCAGCCGATTGCTTCCGTGGTGCACGAAGAATTTGAACATCGGCACGAAGCGCTGGGTCTCCCGCTTCCAGTTGGTGAGCAGTCCGGCCGGACAAACCACCAGAAAGGGCGAGGAGCGAACTTTTTGAAATCGTCCGCGGCCGTGTTTCTTGCGTGATTTCTGTTTGAACTTGCGGCGGCGGATCTGCCACTTGCGGATGGCCGCGAGCATTGCCAGGGCCTGGATGGTCTTTCCGAGACCCATTTCGTCGGCCAGGATGCCGCCGAGTTTGTTGCGGTAAAGGTGATACATCCAGGCCACGCCGAGCCGCTGGTAGGCCCGCAGGGCTTCGTCGAGCTCGCGCGGAATCGGCGGGCGCTCCAGGCGGGAAAGGTCGCGGATGGCCACGCTGCGTTTCTTCCAGGTGCCCGGGGTCTGGTAGTGGTCGGCGATCGTTTCCATCAGGTGCTCGGTGTCCGGCATATCCCTGGTTTCGATACGATGCTGGGTGCGCGGCACGAGCGCCTGGTTGTGGTTGCCGGCCAGGGAGCGCTGCAGGTGTTCGAGACCCTTGAGTTTGTCGTCGGAAATCAGAAATACCCGAGTCGGGGTTTCCACGTAGTTCTTGCCAGAATTGATGTTGTTCTGAATCTCCCGGAACTTGAATTTGCCGGCCTTGAGCGAGGTTTGAACGACAAAGTGCCCTTCCTCTTCGCGGGCGATGCAGGTGATCTTGGCGTCGGTGATCCGCTCGGTGTTCTTCCTGAAGTTCTCGGTGAAACGCGCCTGGAATTTTTTCTCCAGTTTGTTCCAGTGTTCGGCCAGAAAGTTGAGGACCTTGTGGCGGTCCCGCATCCACCACTTGCGGGACGAAGGGTCGAGCAGGAATTCGTTCCCGCGGAGCAGGGCGAGGGCGTCGTCGTAGTACGGGTGTTCGCGGGAAGGGAGGCTGATCGCCAGGTAATCTCCCGAGCCGTCCACTTCCATGGGTGTATGGCCGGCGTTGATGTCGGGCTCGGCCGGTTCGGGCGGCTTGTCGTTTTGCCCGTTTCTGTCGGTGTCCTCTTCTTCTTCCTCGTCCCAGTCCGTATCGTCCTCGTCGTCGTCTTCGACCTCCTCTTCGTCGTCGGATTCGAGGTGTTCGCTGATGCCGTCGAGTCGCGAGCCGTCCCAGTCCAGAGGCGTCGTCCCTTTGGCTCCCTGGAGGAACACCGGTTCGTCACGGAGCAAATCGATCAGTTTTTTCAGCTGTATCCGCCGGAGAACGACCTTGCTTGTGAGCCGGTTGTCGTTCCACTGCTCCAGCAACCGGCCCGCGGCGGCGTGCGGGGGAGCGGGATTGTACGAACGGTCCGGATCCAGATCCTCGGGTGTGCTGACGGAGCCGTCCGCGAATTCGACTTCGAGATTCACCGGGATCGCGTCGCGTTTGGCGGCGGTCTTCGGGCGGGCGGGCAGGCGTATCAGGAATCTGATGGGGACGCCCTGCGTCTCGGAAAGTGAAATGGACTGGAGTCCGGGAGTTACCTCGGTAGCTTGCGGCATATAAACTTGAATTTCCCCACGGCGGGACACCGGAAGGCATTCCGGTGATCCGGTGGGTCGAAGATCTGGTACGGAAAGTTGAACCGTTCCCGATCAGTCGCTTTGATCGCTGAAATCGCGCTGATTCGGGGATATTGTGTGAATGATAAAATACGAAGATTTCGCAATTGAAAAGAACAAAATCAAAGGGATTTCCGGGGGGCGCGAGAACCCCAACGGATGGTCGCGACAATGCGACAGCAGAGGAGAGGGGATACCGAAACAGAGCGGGGCCGGATCGTGTTTTACCTCCTACCTCCTCTTTGTCCAGTTTACACGGCTGAGAGGGATGTCAAGTTTCCGAACCGGGAAAAATTTGAGGATTGAGTGACGACCCGGTTTGTTGTGCTTTGACGGGATGGTCGATCATCCCTTTCTCGACGATTCTTTTCACATTCCATGGTCCCGCCTGACCCCGGACCGGATCCGGCCCGACATCGAGCGGGCGCTGGAGGAGGCGGGCCGCCGCCTCGACGAGCTTGCCGAGCGCTCGGGATCGGAGCTCACGTTCGAAAACACGCTGCTCGCCCTGGACGAGGCGACCGAGCGCCTGGGTGAAGCGTGGGGCAAGGTCTCGCACTTGACCTCGGTGTGCGACAGTCCGGAACTGCGCGAGGCTTACAACGCCATGTTGCCGCGGGTTTCCGAGTTTTTCGCCCGGATTCCGCTCAACGAAAAGCTCTGGGGGGTGCTGAAGGCTTACGAACAAACCGGGGAAGCCGCGAACCTGTCGGCAGTGCGACGCCGGTTTCTGGAGGAGACGACCGCAGATTTTCGTCAGGCCGGCGCCGATTTGCCTCCCGAGGGGAAGAAACGCATGGAGGCGATTGAAAGCGAGCTTTCGGCCCTGACTCAGAAGTTCTCGGAGAACGTGCTCGACGCCACCAACGCCTGGGAACTGGTGATCGAGGACGAACGCCAGTTGGCCGGTCTGCCGGAAAATGCCCGCGAGGCCGCCCGTCACAATGCCCTCGCAAAGGGTTACGGTTCCGAGGAGAGCCCGCAGTGGCGTTTTACCCTGCACATGCCCTCGATGGAGCCGTTTATGACCTACCTGGACGACGGGGACCTGCGCCGGCGCATGTGGGAGGCTTCGACTTCGGTCGGAGCGGCGCGGCCCCATGACAACACGGAGTTGGTGCGGAAAATCCTCGCCCTGCGGGAAGAGAAGGCCCGCCTGCTCGGGCGGGGGAGTTTCGCCGAATTGGTTCTGGAGCGGCGAATGGCGAAGTCGGACCGCCGCGCGATGGAGTTCATCGAGGATCTACACCGGCGTTCCGGTGAGATTTTCGCCGAGGAGAATCGCGAGTTGGAGGCGTTCCGAGCGGAAACGGCGGGCGAAGCGGTCCAGCCGCTGGAGCCATGGGATCTCCTCTATTGGGCCGAGAAGCAGCGCCGGGCCCGGTACGATTTCGACGAAGAGGCGTTGCGCCCCTATTTTCCGCTCGACCGGGTGATTGCGGGCTTGTTCGAGATCGCCGAGCGGGTGTTCGCGATCCGCATCGAGGAGCGGACAGAGGCGGGTTACGCCGAGCCGGGGAGCGGCGATGCCGTTCCGGAGATCGAGGTTTGGCACCCGGAGGTCCGGTTCTATGACGTGCGCGACGGGAGCGGGCGGCACTTGGGGTCGTTTTACGCCGATTGGCACCCGCGCGAGCCGAAGCGCGGAGGCGCCTGGTTTAATCCCCTCGTCACCGGCGGAAAAATCGCCGGGGGAGATCGGTTGCCCCATCTGGGATTGATTTGCGGGAATCTGACGCCTTCGGTGGCGGGCAAACCGGCTTTGTTGACCCACCGGGAGGTCGAAACCATTTTTCACGAATTCGGCCACTTACTGCACCACCTGTTCGGCGAGATCGAGATCAAGTCCCTCAACGGCGTCAATGTCCCCTGGGATTTTGTCGAGCTTCCTTCCCAGATCATGGAGAATTGGTGCTGGGACCGGGAGAGTCTGAATCTCTTCGCCCGCCACCACGAAACGGGACAGGTGATTCCCGACCACCTATTTCACAAGATGCTGGAGGCCCGGAATTACCGTTCGGCCAACGCCATCATGCGGCAGTTGTGTTTCGCCCGCCTGGATCTCGAACTGCACGCGCGGTATCCGGAATATGCCGAGGTCGAG
>SLOW01000304.1 GCA_007132315.1 Opitutales bacterium | reverse complement strand
GGGATCTGCGGGCCGAACCGGCGGCGATCCGCCGGCGAGCCCTGGAGCGTTGGCTGGCGGTTGGCGGTATGCGGGCGCGGTTGAGCGCCCGGGCGGTTTCCGAGCTTCTGGCTGCGCTTGAGGCGGGGACGCCCTCGCGGTTCAGCGCCGGACGGGAGGGATTCCTGGTGTTCGACGGCGCCGTCCTCCGGTGGGAAGCGTCGAAGCGATCGGGCGAGTTCTGGTCGGGCGAGATGTGTTTTCCCCGGGGGAGTGCTTTGTTCTTTCCCGGAGGCGGTGTGTTGCGAATGGCCATTGTCGAGCCGACCGAGGAAATGAAAACGGCTGTTCGAGCCGGTAAGTCCGATCCGCGACGCGAGGCGTTTTTGGATTCCGACGCGCTGGGTTCGAGCGGACTGGTGGTGCGCCCGTGGCGTCCGGGCGATCGCTACCGGCCGTTGGGAGCCCCCGGCGGGCGCAAGTTGCAGGATGTTTTCACGGATCGGCGCGTCGATCCCGCGGAACGCCGGCGACTTCCGGTTGTCTGCATGGGCGACGGCTCTATCGTCTGGTGTCCCGGTCTGCCGCCCGCCGACAGTGTAAAACTCGGCGATTTGACGAAGCGTGTTGCGCATTTGACATATGGCGGAGGACGGGCAACCCTGAAAACGGATAGGCCGTAAACCTCTTTTCTTATGTCCGAGAACAACCAACAGGGGCCGGGACCGCAAGGGTCTTCGACACCGCCCGACAACAACAAGTACCAGCCAAAGGTCCTTCTGATCTGGTTCGCCATTTTCGGGGCCATCGCGACGTTGTGGCTTCTGAGCGGCGAACCCCAGGGGCCGGAAACCAAATTGACCGTCAAACAGGTTCTCGACCTGGCTGAAGAAGGGCGCATTGAAGAGGCGACGGTAAAAGCCAACAAGCGCGGCGGCAGTGATTTCGCGGATATCACCGGAACGTTCGCCACGCGGGTGCCCGAGCTTGCGGCCGATCCGGGCGACCGCTTCATGGCGAGCGGACGCCTGACCGAAGGCAATCTCGACATCCTGCGCGAGAGCCTTGGGTCGGCGGCCCTCAAGGAGGAGCCGTCCTCCACGGTGATGTCAGACATCATGATTTCCCTGCTGCCCTTTATCCTGATCATCGCCTTGCTGTATTTCCTCTTTATCCGCCAATTGCGTATGGCGGGGAAGGGAGCCATGAGTTTCGGCAAGAGCAAGGCCAAGATGCTCACCCGCGACCGGCAGAAAGTTTATTTCAAGGACGTCGCCGGATGCGACGAGGCCAAGGAGGAAATCCAGGAAGTGGTCGAGTTCCTGAAGGATCCCAAGAAGTTTCAAAACGTCGGCGGACGCATCCCCAAGGGGTTCCTCATGGTGGGTCCTCCCGGCACGGGAAAGACGTTGCTGGCCAAGGCGGTCGCCGGCGAGGCCGACGTTCCGTTTTTCACGATCAGCGGATCGGACTTCGTGGAAATGTTTGTCGGCGTCGGCGCCAGCCGCGTGCGCGACATGTTCGAACAGGGCCGCAAGAACGCCCCGTGTCTGATCTTTATCGATGAAATCGACGCCGTCGGCCGCCAGCGCGGGGCCGGCGTGGGCGGAGGAAACGACGAGCGGGAACAGACCTTGAACTCGCTGCTCGTTGAGATGGACGGCTTTGAAGGGCATGAAGGGGTGATCATCATCGCCGCGACCAACCGTCCGGACGTGCTGGACAACGCGCTGTTGCGGCCGGGGCGCTTCGACCGGCAGATCATGATCGACCTTCCCGACCTCAACGGCCGCCGGCAGATACTCGACGTCCATGCCAAGAAGATCAAACTCGACGAGGAGGTCGATCTCGATGTCGTCGCCCGCAGCACGCCCGGCTTGTCGGGCGCCGACCTGGCGAATCTGCTTAATGAAGCTGCGCTCATCGCCGTGCGTTACGGCAGTAAAAAGGTTTCACTGTCCCATATCGAGGAAGCCCGCGACAAGATCCAGTACGGCCGCGAGCGCCGGCGGATCATGGACGAGGAGGACAAGAAACTGATCGCCTATCACGAAGCCGGACACGCGCTGATTCAGGCCGTAGTGGACGACGGCAGCATGCCCCTGCACAAGGTGACGATCATTCCTCGCGGGCAGAGCCTTGGAAGTACGATGTTCCTGCCCAAGAAGGACACCTATAATTATTCGAAAAAACGCCTCCTCAATCAGCTCGCCAGCATCATGGGCGGCCGGATCGCGGAGGAACTGGTGTTGGACGATATTTCCAGCGGTGCCAGCGGCGACATCAAACAGGCGACCAAGATCGCCCGTCATATGGTGTGCGACTGGGGCATGAGCACACTCGGACCGCTCTCGCTGGGTGAGAATCAGGATACGGTTTTCCTGGGCAAGGAAATCAACCGGACCCAGAATTACAGCGAGGAGACCGCCCGGAAAATTGACGACGAACTTCACCGGATCATCGACGAGCAGTACGAGCGCGCCACCAATATCATGAAGGAAAACCGGGAGGCGCTCGACAAAATCGCCGCCGCCCTGATGGAGTACGAAACCATCGACGGCAAACACGTGCACGAGATCCTCGATCACGGCGAGATCCGTTCTACGGTGGAAAAGGCCCCGTCGGCCCTGCACGAAGAAAAGAAACGCCGGGAGAAAGAAGAGAAGGCCGTCGAAGGCAAAGGCAAACAAATCGATGAGCCACCCGGCGACCCCGCCGGCGCCATGGCCTGATTTTGTCCCGAATGGACGGCGCCCCTCCATTGCTCCCGCATGACGGGGTCCCTTGGAGCGCGGGCGTCCTTCCCCGCCCCGGCGGCGCGGGAGCTTGGACCTTACACGCAGTTTTCTTCGCCCCGGAGGCACGAGTGAAAATAGCCCGGCGTTTCGACGCCGGATTCGTGTTCCAAGCCGCCCGAAATGGCATTTGAAATCGAAAAGGTGAAATTTGAAAGAAAGCTTGGTCCGAAAGCAGCGGCGTGAAGCACCGTTCTTTAGACGGCGCTCTTAACCCGCTCGAAAAATCGCAGGTACTGTTCGACCACGGCCTTCCGTGAGAAGTCCCGTTCAAACCGTTCGTGTCCGTTCGCCACGAGTTTCTTTCGAAGCTCCGGGTCGGCCAGGAGCCGATTCAAGCCTTCGGCGAGCGCCTTGACGTCATCGACGGGTACGAGAAGTCCGTCCTTTTCGTGCTCTACCAGCCATGCGGGACCGGTGGAGCGGGCGGCGATGAGGGGCTTGCGGTGTGCCCAGGCTTCCAGCACCACGTTGCCGAGCGGCTCAAACCGGGAGGGCACCACACAGGCATCGCACGCGGCGAGCAGGCGGTCGGCGTCGCGTCGCCAACCGAGGAAGCGGACCCGGTCGTCCAGACCGAGCTCGCCGGCGAGCCGTTCGAGTTCCGGGCGGAGCGGTCCTTCCCCGGCCAGGAGCAGGTGGGCCTTGGGAACCGACACCATCGCCCGCAGCAGGATGTCCTGGGCCTTTTTCGGGTGCAACCGGCCAAGCGCGAGGAGCAGCGGGGCGGTATCCGGGATTCCCGTTTCGCGGCGAACGTCGGCGCGCACCTTTTCCGGTGGATCGCTCAGTGCCGGCGGATCGCAGAAATTGCCGACCAGATGGGCGCGCTCGGCGGGCCAGCCTTCGCGCTTCAGGTAGTCGAGAATATCCGGTGTGTTGGCCACCAGGTGGTCGCACCGGCGGTAATGTTTTAGCGGATAATAATCGCCGAGCCGGGCGATTTTTGCGAACGGACCGTACGGCATGCGCCTCGACGCCCGGCTCATCCAGGTCATCGCCGCGCCGGGCTCGAAGTCGTTCAGGAGCCTCTTGAGCCGCATCCGCGCGAGCGGTTCCCGCAGTCCGCCGAAGCGCAGGGGTTCGACGCGGATATTGCTTTGTTGCCGGAAGAGGGCTTCGCGTTCCGGATTGGGCTCGATGACGACCAACTGCGGAACGCCCGCCTCGGCGAAGGCGATTGTCAGCTTCTCGAAAAACCGGTCCGCTCCCCCGGGTGTTTTGGAGAGCATCATCTGAAAAAGTCGCGGTCGCTCCTCGCGGGTTTGGTTGTTGTCGGATTTCAAAATGAGGAATTTCCGTTAGGTTGTTCCCGGGCACGATGGCGGGTCATTTCGCGACGGGCAACGCTGCTTTTTTTAGGCTGGTTTCAGAGGGCTCGGTCGCGGACGAAGGGAAAGGTACGCGCAACGTCGAACCATGAAGGTTCAAGTTTGGGCGCTCGAGGTTGTGTGTGCCCAAGACGTCATCACTCCAGGCCCGCGGCGGAGACCCGCTCCTCACGGAGCGGCCTACAAGCCACTTCTCACGGAGCGGCAACTCACGGGGAATTGGAACTCGGTTCATCGCTTTGATCGAAACAGCTATGGCTTAACCGATTCAGGCCGGCTGTTTCCGTGGAGGGTCCCCGCATGGCCGCACGCGTTCCAAACGGAAGGGATGGCCCGTTTCTTTCGCAACGCCCGTTACCTGAGCACACCTTCCCTGCGGCTGCGCGGGAGCGCCGCCCTTCAGGAAGCCCGCCCTTCAGGAAGCCAAAGCGCGAGCCCGATCTCGATCCGGTTTCCTGCTATTGCAGGTCGAGTTCCTTCGCCGCTTCGTCGATGAGGGCCGAGAAGCGGTTTTTCGCTACAGACGCGCCGACTTCGATCTCTTTCATAAGGCCAGCCGAATAGGCTGGCTGGAAAATGCAAGCATCTTCGTGACTCGGAAAACGGGGTTCGAAAAGGCGGACTGGAGAGCGCCCTGCAGCCGCGCCCGATGCGGAAGGACAAGGCCCTCCGCCTCATCGTTTGTCCGGTTTGTTCCGGGGGTTGACGCTCCTGATCCGTTCCCCCTCGTATTTCGCCTGGATCTTTCTCGAGAATTCGGCTGCAACATCGGCCATTTTCCTGTCGCCGGAATTATCCAACTCGATCAGAAAAAGGCCCTTCGGCAAACGCTTGTGCAGGGCATCAAACACTCGATCAGCCAGGAAAATCGGGCCTCCGCGAGCTTTCTCCGCGTCCTTGTATTCCTCGTAGGAACCGGAACCGGCAAGGTCAGCCTTTTCCTTCTGTTCGTTGGTCTCCGACCTCTTCCTGCGTCGAGCGTACCGCGTCCGCGCGTCGGCGCTCAATCTGCATACGGCCAGGTCCACATCGAGTTCGGCAATCCGTTCGATGACCTCCTCGGCATACTTACTCCAACCCTTAAGCTCTCCCTGGGTATTCCACATCATGTCGGAGAGCGTTCTCAACGGACCTTCATCCACTACGTAGGTGCCGGGAGGCAATGACTCGCACCAGCGCAGCCCCCGTTCCACCCGCACGATGCGGCGGAACATCCGGCGGTAGCCGAAAATCGACGGCGGCAACTGTCCGGTGCAGCGAACGGTCCTGGCCAAAGCCCGGATGTAGGGGACGAGCCGTTCCCTCCTGTTCCCCCGGGGCTTGCCGGCGTAGATCTTCTGATTGTTGCGAAGCTCGGCGATCAGGGCGCTTTTTCCCGAACCTCCGCTGCCAATCAACTCGATTATCAGTGGTTTCATTCCGGGATCTCCTGTGTCCCGTCGTGTTTTTGCGCCCATGATTTCAAGTTGTTCTTGACGAAGTAAGAGAAGTTACGGAGAAGATATTTTCAATATTTTCGGTTTCCTTCAAGCAAACGGTTGATTCACGGTACACGGAAAGGTCAAAGCCAACGAATTCGGTAAACGGAGCATGGGTTCGCCGACTCATCTTCGGCGGAACAGTCGTCTCGGATTCGTCGCGGTCAGCGCCGGTTGGCGATCGCGAGAAAGTTCGAAGAGCAGTCGTAGCGCACTGGAAAGAAGGATTAAGAATATGATGTTTTCCGCTTTGTCATCCCGTCTAAAGCGATTGCGGAGTGAAATCAAATGGCTGAAAAGGTCCTTTGGTCTCAGGGGTGAAATTGGCTGGTTTCTGGATTCAGCGCGGCCCATGGCTTCCTGGACGCCCGGTTTCCCGGTACTGTTGCGGTATCGAAAAGAGCTTTTGCTCGAAATTAATCCCGGAATGATCAAGAGAAGCGCCGATCGCAGGATGGCTGCCAAGATCAAAGAATCGTTTCTTTTCGATACGCAAACTGACTGGGACTCAATTGCCGATGAACGAACGACGGAGGGCGGCGGATCCACAAGCTATAATGCAACCCTGAGAAAATCCCTGGAGGATCCGGAAGTGGTTGCCGGTAGGAAACAATTCTGTGAATTGCCGGAAGTAGTCGAGTTCAAGACAAGGATACGTAAAGGAGACCTTATAAAGGTCAACGGAAAGATCGTGGACAAAGAGGGGATTCTCGATGCGCTTTTGGCGAAATACACTGGAATCGCCCGGAACATACTGGAATCCGGTTACGATCCGGGAAAGGTTAAGGAACATATAGGCGTTGCTGTCGATCGTAACGGTGAGCTGATTAAATTTAATAACGGGAGGCATCGTTTGATCATCGCACAGGCTCTTAAACTGCCGACGATACCGGTCGAAGTTAAAGCGGTAGATGTCGCCTGGCTGGAGGAGTGCATGAATCGCTTTGGCGGGACGCGGCGTCATGCCTTCCGAGCAGGATTAACGGATATAAGGAGGAAGTATTCAAAGTAGGATGCGTATACTATTTATTCAAGTCACAGGTGGCAGGGGCGGTTCGAAAAACAGTCTGCTTGCGGGGTTGAAGTCGTTGATGGAATCGCACGAACATCGCGTGACGGTTCTGTGCGGGCAAGAGGGTTGGTTCCCGGAAGAATGCAGGATGTTGGGGGTGGATTTGGTGTGCGCTCGGCTACCGGCCTGGAGGAAAGCGTTTGAACGGCTGTTATTCAGCCATCGCTTGAAGAATGCGCGGGCGGCATTGGGTGCGCGTGAATTTGATGTGATTATCGCAAATGAATTACGTTGGGCGCCGCACGCGGTGAAACTTGCCGTGCCGACCAAGGCCCGGTCCGCAGTGATAATAAGGGACACGAATGCGACGGGGAGGAAAGCCGGAAAATACGGGTTAAAGCGCGTGGACGCCGTTGTCTGTGTGAGCCGGGTGATTCGTGATGAACTCGAAAAAATCGGGATTCCGCGAGACCGCCTTGGTACCGTGTACAATCCGATTGTCGCTCCTAGAATGGAGGCGACAAGGGTGCCGGGGTGGAAACAGGACCGATCCATGACGCGATGGGTCGGCCACATTGGCGATCTAAACGGCAGGAAGAATCCGATTGAAGCGGTTTACACGCTATTCCATCTTCGTCGAATTGACGGTCCGCATTGGGGACTCGCTCTTGCGGGCGAGGGTGAGCCCGAGTATTGTGTCCGATTGAATCGGGTGATCAGAGAATTGGGTCTTACTGATGCAGTTGTGATGTTGGGTTATGTCGATCCGGTTGAGAAGGTCCTCGCCCAGGTGGATGCAATTGTGCTAACCAGTGTCCGCGAAGGGCTTCCGCGTACCCTCGCGGAAGGTTTAATGGGAAAAACGCCGTCCTTCTCGTTTGGCCTTCCCGGCCTGGGCGAACTTTATGGCGGGTTCTCTTCTATGTTCGTCCCTGAAACGCCGTCTGCTGAAAAACTCGCGCGTCTTATGCTCGAAACGCTTTCCGATCCTGCCCTGCCTGCGACTCTGGATGAGTTGGGTGAACGATTAAAAGCGCGTCACGATCCGTCGACCTACTCGGAGCGGCTACTGGCAGCCATTTCCGAGACCGTACCGGATAGTGAAACATCGCACGCGGGAGACGACAGGAACCGGGCGGAATAGTATCGCTGCCGACCGGTCAATTGTGCCGCAACGTTCGCCGGGTGAAACCCTGACATTTCTTTCCGGGGCAACGGTTCGGCCCCAGATTTGGAAGGATTCTTCCAAAGAGACAATCTTGACTTTGGCCAGGAGACGATTGTCCAATCTCTTTGCAGGGGCGAGGTCGAATGTCGGATTCTCCCGTAACGGAAAGATTATTCGATCCAAATGTGTTTTAACTGAAAAATCGAAGAGATGAAAAAAAATCGTACTGTTGAATCCGTTCCCAGGGTGCGCAAGCTATCAATCCGATTGGCGCGGCGAAAATTCTTCGCCGTTAGTTATCCGAAGTCCGGTCGAACCTGGCTTCGCTTTATGGTGAACGATTATCTGAGGCGATGTTTCGGAATCGACGTTCCCCAGGTGTTTGCCGTGGAGAGGAAACTGCGTTTGCGTCATCGCATCGTGTGGACACATATGGGAGGGAATTTCAGGAGGCCCTATTTTGGGGTTATGAACTTTGATACACTGATGTTAAAAAACGTGCCTTATATTTTCTTTAAGAGGAATTTTTATGCGATTCTTAATTCGGCTTATCATCATCGGGTTTACCGGAGGAGGGTGATGGACGTAACCCCGTCGGAGTTCATCCGGCACCCTCATTGTGGAATTGTTCATATCGTCAGCTATTACAATATGTGGCTTCACCTGCGCGGACGGCTTACAACATTTAAATCCTTTGCATACGAAGATCTCAAACAGGATCCGGCGGGCACGCTCCGTCGGGTAATCGAAGCATTCGGTTTGCCGCCTCGTGAGGAATGGATAGAAGCCGCCGTGCGGGAAGGGTCTGTAGAGAATATGAAAAAACTTGCAGTGTCGCCGGATTATGCGGGTACGGTCCTGGCGCCGACCGATTTGAATGATGAGCGTTCGGCCAAGGTGAGATCGGGACGGAGGGCGAGTTATACCGATTTATTTAGCCGGGAAGACCTTGAATATATTGGCCGGGTGATCGACATGCTGTATCTTGGAAAGGATGACCCCGATTTCAGCGCATGCTGTCGGCGTATCGATTGATCGCATGCGATTAAATGGGGCTACTTTCGGAAACCATTGATTTGTCACGGAAAAATCAACCCTGCTGCCCATTCAGCATGCACGTGGAGTTGGCACAGTTTCATCGACCATTTATAGATTATTCAGGCGTTACAAACAGTTGCGTTCAACCCGGCTTAACTGTTCGCACAGAGATTTGAGCCAGTCGTTCTTATCAACATGCCGTTCGAACCATTCCTGGTGGACACCGGTAACCCGAAGCGGAATCGGTTTTACCCCCACGATTCGGGCGACAAAGAAACGGTGATTACCCGATCCCGCTTTTTGGAGTTCGCCGTCCTTGTTGATAAGCGCGTTGCCCGTGTCGGTCGTTTTGCTTGTATCGTATCCATGTTTTTCCATGCTGTCGACTAGCGTAAGCACGTAGTCCGAAAAAAACGATTCTATCTCCTCGATGGAACGGAATATCTGTTTTTTGTGGGTGGCGT
>SLOW01000350.1 GCA_007132315.1 Opitutales bacterium | reverse complement strand
GTCCTGCGGAAAAGATTCGTTATTCAGCTATGACATTGCCTTTTCTGTCTTCGATAATGCGTCAATCCATCCGGCTCGCGGTGTTCGGTTCGCTCATGGTGCTGTTCGCCGGCTGCGGCGTACTGGACAACCCGATGGAGTGGTTCCGCGGGGGCAACCAATCGACGTTCGACGTGAAGGGCCCGGTGGCGCGGCAGCAGCTCGACCTGTTCTACGTCACCCTCTGGGTCACGCTGTTCATTTTCGTGACGGTGGGCGGGGTGCTCGCTTACACGACCTTCCGCTTCCGGCAGCGCCCGGGCGACTCGGACAACCCCCCGCCGGCGCAGACGCACGGCCACCCGCTGGTGGAAATCGGCCTGATCGCGGGAGCGGTTTTCCTGCTCGTCATCATCGCCGTCCCGACGGTACGCGCGATCTACGATATTTACGAAGTTCCCGACGACGACGACATGCTGGTCATCGACGTCACGGCCTACCAGTACTGGTGGGCGTTCGATTACCCCGACGAGGACGTCACCACCGCCAACGAAGTGGCGATCCCGGTCGGGCGCAAAGTGAAATTCAACCTGCGCACGTTCGACGTGATTCACAGTTTTTGGGTTCCGCGACTGGCGGGAAAAATCGACATGATCCCCAATCGCAGCAACTGGCTGTGGCTGCAGGCGGACGAGCCCGGACAGTACTGGGGCCAGTGCGCCGAATTCTGCGGGGAGTCGCACGCCAACATGAAATTCCGCGTGTTCGCTTACGAGGAGGACGAATTCCAGGAATGGATCGAGCACCAGCGCTCCGACGCGCTCGAGCCGGACGACGACGACGAGCTGGCCGTTGAAGGCGCCGACCTCTTCCGCCGCCGGGGCTGCATGGGCTGCCACACCGTCCAGGGCACCGGAGCGGCCGGCATGGCGGGGCCCGAACTGACCCACTTCGGCAGTCGCAAGACTCTCGGAGCCGGCATGGCCGACAACACCGAGGAGAACCTTTTTCGCTGGATGCGGGACCCCGACGGGTTCAAGCCCGGGAACCTGATGGCACTCGATCCCCAGGTGCAAAACCTGACCGACGAGGAGATCGAAGCCCTGGTCGCCTATATGAAATCTCTCAAGTGAAGCGACGCCCATGCAGAACGAAGGAATTCGCAGCAACGTAATCACCGACACGCCCGTCGCGGAGCCCTCCAAGGCCGCCGCCCTATTCAGCCGTCCGACCGCAACCACCGGGGTGATCGGATGGCTGACCACGGTGGACCACAAGAAGATCGGCATCATGTACGGCCTCGCCGCCCTGTTCTTCCTGATCGTCGGCGGGATCGAAGCGCTGGTGATCCGCCTGCAACTGGCGGTCCCCAACAACGACCTGATCTCGGCCCAGGCTTACAACGAGCTCTTCACCATGCACGGGACGACGATGATCTTTCTGGCCGTCATGCCGCTGGGAGCCGCGTTTTTCAACTACATCATCCCGCTGCAGATCGGCGCGCGCGACGTCGCCTTTCCGCGCCTGAACGCCTTCAGCCTCTGGACCTTCCTGGCCGGGGGAATATTCATCAACACTGGCTGGTTTCTCAACATGCTGCCGGCCATCAACGACGCCGTTCCGAAGATCGGGTGGTTCGGTTACGCGAACCTGACCTCCACCAACTTCTCCGGAATCGGGACCGACTTCTGGGTCTTCGGCCTGCAGATTCTGGGAATCTCGTCCATTGTGGCGGCGCTCAACTTCATCGTCACCATCATCAACATGCGCGCCCCCGGCATGACCATGATGCGGCTGCCGGTTTTCAGTTGGATGGTGCTCGTAACCGGGTTCCTGATCATTCTGGCCTTTCCCGCGATCACCATCGCCCTGGCCTGTCTCATGATGGACCGATTGTTCGGCACCGGATTCTTCGAGCCGATCTTCGGCGGGCAGCCGATCCTCTGGCAGCACCTGTTTTGGATTTTCGGCCACCCCGAGGTGTACATTCTCATTCTGCCGGCCATGGGAATCGTCTCGGAAGCGCTGCCGACGTTTTCCAGGAAACCGCTCTTCGGGTACGCCATCATTGTCTTTTCCGGCGTCGTCATCGGCGTTCTCGGGTTCGCGGTGTGGGCTCACCACATGTTCACCACCGGGCTCAGCACGGTTGCCAAAACCGCATTCGCGCTCGCCACGATGGCGATCGCGGTGCCCACCGGTGTGAAAATATTCAACTGGATCGGAACCATGTGGGGCGGGCAGATACGCTTCACCACGCCCATGCTGTTCGCCATCGGCTTCATCTGGATGTTCATGATCGGCGGCTTCAGCGGCATCATGCACGCGGCGGCGCCGGCCGACGGTCAGCAGCACAACACTTACTTCGTGGTCGCCCACTTCCACTACGTTCTCATCGGCGGAAGCCTCTTCGCCCTCTTCACCGGTATGTATTACTGGATCCCCAAGATCTCCGGCCGGATGTTCACCGAAAAACTGGGCAAGTGGGTGTTCTGGTCCATGTTCGCCGGATTCAACATCACCTTCTTCCCCCAGCACTTCCTGGGGCTCGGCGGCATGCCGCGGCGGACCTACCAGTACGACGCCGACATGGGGCTCAACACCTGGAACATGGTCTCCACCATCGGTTCGCTGATCCTCGGCGTGGGGATTCTCCTCTTCATTTACCACATGTTCGTTTCGCTGAAGCGGGGCGAGAAAGCCGGCAACGATCCGTGGGACGGCCGCACGCTGGAGTGGAGTCTGCCCTCCCCTCCGCCCGATTACAATTTCGCCGCCGTGCCGAACGTGACCTCGCGGGACGAATTCTGGGCGCGCAAGATGATTCCGGAAAAGCGGAAACTCGCCGCCAGGGAAAAACCGGAACACGGCATCCACATGCCAAGCCCGTCCTGGTTCCCCCTGATCGCCGCGGTCGGGTTGCTGATCGGCGCGTACGGCATGGCTTTCCTGAAATCGGACTACGACAACTTCCTGGGCTTCGGCACCCTCTTCTGGCCCATTCTGGGACTCCTCATCACCATCGGCGCCATTTACGGATGGGCGTTCGAAGGTCCCGGCGGCTACCACCTCCATCCCGAAGAGGAAAAGCACGACAAAGAATCTTCCGGTAAATCGAAATGAGTCAGACCGCAGCCACACACGCCGCACCCGACGCCCATGACGACCATGGGGAGCACGCGACCTGTACGGGCATTCCGAACAAGAAGATGTTCATGTGGGCCTTCCTGGCCTCGGACTGCATGTTCTTCGGATGCCTGATCGCCACGCACCTGGTGTACCGCATCTCACCGCCGCCCGGGTCTCCCGACCTGGGGCCGATTCTCGATATCGAGATCGTCTCCATCAGTACGTTTCTTCTGCTGATGAGCAGTCTGATGATGGCGTTGTCCGTGCACGCGATCGGAAAGAACAACCTCAAAAGTTTCCGCTTCTACATCCTGATGACCGTGGCGATGGGCCTCGGGTTTCTGGGGATCCAGAGCTACGAGTGGTACTATTTCGTGAACGAACACGGCCTGACGATTACGAGCAGCCTGTTCGGTTCGACGTTCTACACCCTGACCGGAACCCACAAGATCCACGTGATCATCGGGATCATCTGGCTGATGACGTACTTCTTCTATTCGTTCTCGGGCAAGATGAACCACAAATCCGAACTCGATGTCGAAGTCGCCGGGCTCTACTGGCACTTCGTCGATATCGTCTGGATCGTGATTTTCACCGTCGTTTTCCTTCTGGAATTCGTCGATATGTAACGGAGGCAGATCATGGAGAAACCGTTTCCCAACACATCGGAAGACCACTCCCGCTATTTCACGTTCACCTGGCTGGCCATGTTCCTCGCGCTGGTCACCGGAATCGAGATCGTCATTATCTACATTCCCGGCCCCTACTGGGCGATCGCCGGAAGTCTCGTTTTTCTGTCCGGGATCAAGTTTCTGGCCGTCATCTGGTGGTTCATGCATCTCCGGTGGGATCGCATCTTCTGCACGATCCTCTTCATGCTCGGGCTCGTGATCGCGGGCGGCACCGTCACGGCGGTGCTGGCGATTTTCCATTTCGACCCCCACGAACCCACCTTCGAGGACGACCTGATGCAATCCCCGGCACTGGTCGAACACGTTTGATCCGAGCAACGCGCGACCATCCCATGCCGCTCTCGATCGAGTGCCGTTTCCTTTAACCCCGGAGGATCCCGCGGAGGCAATCCGCTCGGCGCGTTCCGTCGAATGCGTTTGCCTCTTCCGGAATCCGCGACTCAACGTGATGTCGAACGGCGGATAAACGAATGAACTGGTGGCACTGGCATACCGAACCCGAATTGATCGGCGGGTTGCTCCTGTTGGCCTGGCTTTACGCATTGGCGACCGGACCCCTGCGCCCGCAACTGGCGCCGGGGCGGGCCTACCCGCGAGGGGAAGCGATTTGTTTTTATTCCGGCCTGGCGCTGCTCTACCTGGCGGTGGGATCGCCGCTCGATCTGATGGGTGAAGTGTACCTCTTCAGCGCCCACATGCTCCAGCACATCCTGATCATTTATCCGATCGCCATCCTGATCGTGGTCGGCATCCCGGGCTGGGTGGCCGACGCGGCGCTGCGTCCGGCGCCGCTTCGCGCCGCGGTGCGGTTTCTGTCCCGGCCGGTGGTGGCCGGTGTGCTGTTCACCGTGGTCCTCGGCGGCTGGCACATCCCGGCACTCTACGACTGGGCGCTGCGCGACCGGCTCGTGCACAATATCGAACACCTGACGATGTTCCTTGCAGCCCTGACCGTGTGGTGGGCGGTGTTCAACAAGTCCACCCTGACGCCGGCCTGCGACTACGGCACCAGCATGCTGCTGGTCTTCTGCATCGCCCTGGCCAAGGTGCCGGTGGCGGCTTACCTGATCTTCGCGCCCGACATCCTCTACCCGACCTACGAGCTGGCGCCGAGGCTCTACGGAATATCGGCTCACGAAGACCAGATCATCGGCGGCGCCATGATGACGCTGCTGGCGAAGTTCGGTTCGGTGTTCATCATGGCGTGGTGCTTCTACCGGTGGCACCGGGAAACCGAAACCGAGGAAAACCGCCCCCTGTCCATCGCAAGCCTCAAGTAACGGGGTCCGGGCATTCCGAATTCAACGCTTCGCCTCGCGGCGGACCATGACCGGTTCGATGCCGCGGGCCAGGCCGCGGGACTCGTCGATTTCGATCACGGCGCCGCAGATGCGGACATCGCCGGTGGCCACTTCGAAACGGCGGGGCATGCCGTCCAGAAACTTCGCCACCACCGGTTCGACCTCGCGGCCGAGCACCGAGCGGTAGGGACCCGTCATCCCGGCATCGGTCATGTACGCGGTTCCCCCCGGCAACACACGGGCATCGGCGGTAGGGATGTGGGTGTGGGTGCCGATGACGGCGGCCGCCCGCCCGTCCAAATACCACCCCAGGGCGACCTTTTCCGAGGTCGCCTCGCCGTGGATCTCGACCAGGACCGCGTCGGTTTCCGCCTTCAAGGCTTTGATCATCCGGTCGGCGGTGAGAAACGGGCAGGCGCCGGCCCCCATGAAAACGCGGCCAAGAACCGTGAACACACCCAGGCGCCAGCCATTGCCCTCGAGAACCAGGCTGTTCGCGCCGGGACAGGAATCCGCCATGTTCGCCGGCCGGCACACGTGTTCGAGTTCCCCGATCTCGCGGGCGAACGATTTCTGGTCCCAGGTGTGATCGCCGAGGGTGATCCCGTCCACCCCGACCGACGCCAGTTCCTTCGCGATGCGGGCGTTGAGACCGGCCCCGCCGGCGGCGTTTTCGCCGTTGGCGACGATCAGCTCCAGTGCATACTTACGGCGCAGGGAGGCTAGGCGCTCCGCCAGAAAAGTGCGCCCCGGCCGGCCCACCACATCGCCCAGAAACAGGATTTTTTTCACCGCGGCATCCTTGGACCGTGCCGATGAAAAGTTCAACGCCGAAACGAAATGCGGCTTGCAAAGAACCGGTCTCCGGGGCTAAAATTCCCCTTTTTCAACCGTGATCCAGCCATGAAAACAGATCCCTTAATCACCAAATTCCCGAAGCCCGAAATCGGCCAGGAGATGAAAGGCGCCGACCTCGTCGTCGATTGCCTGGTACGGGAAGGTGTGGACGTGATCTTCGCCTATCCCGGCGGCGCGTCGCAGGATCTGCACCAGGCGCTGGCCCGCTGCGATCGGATCCGCACGATCCTGCCCCGCCATGAACAGGGTGGCAGCTTCGCCGCCGAGGGCTACGCCCGCACCACCGGCAAGGCGGGCGTGTGCATGGCCACGAGCGGTCCGGGAGCCACCAACCTGATCACGGCCATCGCCGACGCCTACATGGACAGCACGCCGCTGGTCGCCATCACCGGACAGGTCAAGCAGCAGTTCATCGGCAAGAGCGCGTTCCAGGAGACCGACATCTTCGGCATGACGCTGCCGATCGTCAAACACAGCTACCTGGTCCTAAAGGCGGAGGACATCCCCAAGATCGTCAAGGAAGCGTTTCACCTGGCCGTATCCGGCCGGCCCGGTCCCGTTCTCATCGACATCCCGAAGGACGTGCAGCAGACACAGGTTCAACCGGTTTACCCGCCGAAGGCGGAACTCCGCAGCTATGAACCGGAGCCCGAAGCGAGCGATGAAGCGCTGGAAGAAGTCATCGGTCTGATTTCGCGGGCGGAGCGCCCGGTGCTCTACGTCGGCGGAGGGATCATCTCCGGCGACGCGCACGAAGAGCTTCTCGCGTTCGCCGAACGCACCCGCGTTCCGGTGACCACCACGCTGATGGGCGTGGGCTGTTTCCCGGAAACACATCCGCTTTCCTTGAAATGGTTCGGCATGCACGGCACGGTGGCCGGCAACTACGCGGTCCACGAATCGGACCTGCTGCTGGCGTTCGGGGTGCGGTTCGACGACCGCATTACGGGTGAAGTCACCAAGTTCGCTCCCGAAGCCACCATCGTCCATATCGACATCGACGCCTCGGAACACAACAAGAACAAGGCCGTGCGTTACCCGATCGTCTCGGGCATCAAACACGCGCTCGGGCGGATGAACGTACTGATGGAGCGTTCCGGCTTCCAGGTGAAGGAGCGGGAGGCCTGGATGGAACGGATTAACGGCTGGAAGGAGAAATACCCGTTTTCCTACTCCCGTCAACCCGACGGGAAATTCATCCTGGCCCAGGAAGCCATCCGGGTTCTTTACGAACAGACCGCCGGCGAGGCCATCATCACCACCGGCGTCGGCCAGCACCAGATGTGGGCGGCGCAATTCTACGATTTCGTCAAACCGCGCAGCTTCATCAGCTCGCTCGGCCTCGGCGCCATGGGTTTCGGTTATCCGGCCGCCCTCGGCGCCAAGGTCGCCTTTCCCGACCGCCAGGTGATCGATATCGACGGTGACGGTTCCTTCCTGATGAATATCCAGGAACTCGGCACCGCGAAGATCGAAAACATCGGCGCCAAGGCCCTCGTGTTGAACAACCAGCATCTGGGAATGGTGGTGCAGTGGGAGGACCGCTTTTACAACAGCGCCCGGGCGCACACCATCCTCGGCGACAAGGACAACATCGGCAGCCCGGAGAACCTGGATGCGCTCTACCCGAATTTTGTGGAGATCGCGCGCGGTTTCGGCGTTCCCGGCCGCATGGTTTACAAGCGCGAGGATCTCGACGACGCCATCCGGGAGATGCTGGAACACGACGGACCCTACGTGCTCGATGTCATCGTCCCGTACACCGAACATGTGCTTCCGATGATTCCCTCGGGCAAAACCGTGTCCGATATCATCATCGAGTGATGACCGCCGTCCCGGCCGACCTCAGGCGTTTGGCGAATCGACTCCCCGCATCGCTCTCGCATTCGGTCGATCTTGATTAAATGCTCGCTTTTACACTGGCTGTCGTTTTCACGCTGGGCGTTTCCGGGTTCTGTTCGGTTATGGAGGCGCTGATTCTCAGTACGACTCCGACCGAAATCGAGGCGCTCAAGAAACGCTATCCCCGGCGTGGCCGGATGCTGGAGAATCTCAAGGAGGGCATCAACGAGACGATATCCACCATCCTCACCCTGAACACCGTCGCCAACACGCTGGGCAGCATTCTGATCGGCTGGATCTCGGCGCGCGAGTTCGGCGAGGCCTGGGTCGGCGTGGTGGCCGGAGCGATGACCTTCGGCATTCTCATTTTCTCCGAGATCATCCCCAAGAACGTCGGCGTGGCCTATCGCGTGCCGCTCCAACCGTACGCGGTGTTCCCGCTGACCTACATGCGGGTGGTGATGCGGCCGGCGACCTGGTTGACGGAAAACCTGGTCACCCGGGTCTTCATTCGGCCCGTTCCGGAAAACAATCCGCCGGAAGAGGAAATCATGCTTCTGGCCGAAAAAAGCGAAAAGGGCGGTCACCTTACCAAAAGTGAGCTCAACATGATCGCCAACGCGCTCAGCCTCGACGATGTCCGGGTCAGCGAGATCATGACGCCCCGCACCGTGGTGACCGCGATCGACAGGAAGAACACGGTAAAGGAGGTCCTGACGGAATTCACCAACATTCCGTTCGCCCGCATGCCCGTGTACGACGAGAGCATCGACAACATCGTCGGGATGGTGCGCCGCCGCGATATGCTCCACGCCATCGCCAACGGCCAGGACGAACGCATGGTGGACGAGATGAAACAGGAAATTCACTTTATCCCGGAAACCGTCACCGCCGCCGCCGCCCTGCAAACCTTTCTGCGCACCCACCAGCAGTTGGCGGTGGTGGTCGATGAATTCGGTTCGGTGGCCGGCGTGGTGACCATGGAGGATATCATGGAGCACATCATCGGACGGGAAATCTTCGAAAAAGACGACCTCGCCGTGGACATGCGGGAACTCGCCCGCAAACGTAATCAGATCGCAAAACAGAGCCGGCGGCAACAGGCGTCGCGGGAAGCTCCACCCCCCGCGACCAGTGCGTCCGGACCGGCCACAACCGGACGGGAAAACCAGGACCCGGAGCAATAACGCCGCGGCGACACGTCATGGAAAACGACTACTGGGTACACGATCTCGATCCGTTTCTGATACAGTTCGGCGACGGCTTCGGCATCCGTTACTACGGCCTCGCCTACCTCCTGAGTTTTCTCCTCGCCTTCGGACTCCTCGCCCTCTACTATCGCAAGGGGCGCTCCCCTCTCGATCCGGAGCAACAGAGCAACGCCCTGTTCGCCATCATCATCGGCGTGCTGGCCGGTGGTCGCCTCGGGTACATGCTCTTTTACGATCTGTCCACCTTCCTGCAGAATCCCATCGTCCTGTTCCGCGTCTGG